>CAMJAO010000220.1 GCA_946403615.1 uncultured Prevotellaceae bacterium | reverse complement strand
CCCATCCTCGGAGAATACTCAGAACGTTAAACAACGAACATTAATATTTTCCATTTCTCCCCTCCACTCCCATCGCTCCCGTCGCTCCCATAGTTAGTACACCCAACCCTAAACCCTCAACCCTAAACCCATGATATCAAGTGCAGACCGCCTGAATGAAGTACAAGAATACTACTTCTCACGCAAACTGAAAGAAGTGGCACGGCTTAATGCCGAAGGCCGTGACATCATCAGTCTGGCCATCGGCAGTCCTGATATGCCCCCATCGCCACAGACCATCGAACGTTTGTGCGAGGTGGCTAAAAATCCCGACGCCCACGGCTATCAGCCTACTATGGGCACTCCCGAACTACGCGAGGCCATGGCACGCTTCTATCAGCGTTGGTATGGTGTCGCCTTAGACCCCAAAACGGAGATTCAGCCCCTCATCGGTTCGAAAGAGGGCATTCTCCATGTCACGCTCGCTTTCGTCAATCCGGGCGAAGAGGTGCTCGTGCCCAATCCCGGCTATCCCACCTATACTTCGCTCAGCAAGATACTCGGCGCGAAAGTGGTCAATTACAACCTCCGTGAGGACAACGGTTGGCAACCCGATTTCGACCAGTTGGAGCAGATGGATCTGAGCCGTGTGCGTCTGATGTGGACCAACTATCCCAACATGCCTACAGGTGGTAATGCACGGCGTGAGACCTACGAGCGTCTGGTGCGTTTCGCCAAAGAGCATGATATCGTGGTGGTCAATGACAACCCCTATTCGTTTATCCTCAACGAACAGCCTCTCTCGCTCTTGCAGGTTGACGGTGCGAAAGACTGTTGTATCGAGTTCAACTCCATGTCGAAAAGCCATAACATGCCTGGATGGCGCGTGGGTATGTGTGCCACAAACGCCACATTTATCTCGTGGATTCTAAAAATCAAGAGCAACATTGATTCTGGCACCTTCCGAGGCATACAATTGGCTGCCGCCGCCGCTTACGACAACAGCGAGGAGTGGCATCAGCAAGCCAATATCGACACTTACCGCCGCCGCCGCGATGTGGCTGAGCAAATCATGCAAACACTCGGATGCGCTTACGACCCTGAACAGGTGGGTATGTTCCTCTGGGGAAAGATTCCCGATAGTTACCAGGATGCTGAACAACTCACCGAGCGTGTGCTCCACGAGGCAAGGGTGTTTATCACCCCCGGATTTATCTTTGGCAGCAATGGTGCCCGCTATGTCCGCATCTCTCTCTGCGCCAAAGATGACCGCATGAAAGAGGCTCTGGAGAGAATTAGAGGCCTCACCCCTGGCCCCTCTCCGAAGGGCGAGGGGAGTAAATAGCACATTTATTTCATCAATCATAAAAAGTAGTAATCATTTAATATATTAACAATTAATTAACCCCAGTTAGTGTCCACCTCCTTGGGAGGGGGTACGGGGAAGGCTTAAATTATGGAACTCGATTTAGAAAAAATCATATTGCCAAGCGACAACGAACGTCCGTTCATCATCGCAGGCCCGTGTTCGGCTGAGACCGAGGAACAAGTGATGACCACCGCCCAGCAGTTGGCGAAAAAAGGATGCCATAACTTCCGTGCAGGTGTATGGAAACCCCGTACCAAACCCGGAGGCTTTGAGGGTCACGGCGAGAAGGCACTGCCTTGGCTCAAAAGAGTGAAGGAGGAGACGGGCATGCTCGTCGCTACCGAGGTGGCTACGCCCGAACATGTGAATCTGGCTCTGAAATATGGCATCGATATCCTTTGGATAGGAGCGCGTACCACTGCCAATCCCTTTGCCATGCAGGCACTGGCCGACTCGCTGCAGGGTGTGGACGTGCCCGTGTTTGTCAAAAACCCCGTAAATCCTGACCTCGAATTGTGGATAGGTGCCATGGAGCGGCTCAATCAGGCGGGCATCAAGAAACTCGCTGCCGTGCACCGCGGCTTCTCGTCATACGACAAGAAGATTTACCGCAACCTGCCCATGTGGCAGATTCCTATCGAATTGCGCCGACGCATCCCCGAACTGCCAATTATCTGCGACCCCAGCCACATTGGCGGTCGCCGCGAACTCATCGCCCCTCTCTGCCAGCAGGCCATGGACCTCGGCTTCGACGGACTGCTCGTCGAGAGCCATTGTGATCCAGACCGAGCATGGAGCGACGCCAAACAACAGGTCACACCCGATGTGCTCGACTATATCCTCTCATTGCTTGTCATTCGCGATGAGACAGTCACCACCGAGGGTATTCACGAGTTGAGAAAGCAAATCGATGAACTCGACAACCAACTCATGGACCTTCTGGCCAAGCGTATGCGCGTGTGCCGTGAGATAGGACAATACAAGAAAGAACACAACATGACCGTATTGCAACATGCCCGTTACAGTGAGATCCTCGACAAACGCGGCGCTCAGGGTTCCCTTTGCGGCATGGACAATGAGTTCGTCAAAAAAGTGTTCGAAAGCGTCCACGAAGAGAGTGTCCGTCAACAAATGGAGATTATTAATCAGGGATAGTTAGGTGAAATCTGTAATCCAAAGGCGTGTAATCCATAAGATTGACATTTAGTAAATAACAATAACCAATCACAATTCACCATAAGTGTTCCCCTCCTGGGAGGGGGGTACAGAAGAGGTTTTCATATGAGAATACTTGTTTTAGGCGCAGGAAAAATGGGAAGTTTCTTCCTCGACCTGCTCAGTTTTGACCACGAGACCGCTGTATACGAGAAAGACCCGAAACGCATGCGGTTCACCTACAACACACAGCGCTTCACCCAACTCGAAGAAATACGTGAGTTCCGCCCCGAACTCGTCATCAATGCCGTCACTGTGAAATACACCATTGCGGCATTTGATGAGGTGTTGCCATATCTGCCCGACGATTGCATCATCAGCGATATCGCATCGGTGAAAACGGGACTGAAAGACTACTACGAGAGCACGGGCCGCCGTTATGTGTCGTCCCACCCGATGTTCGGACCCACATTCGCCAACCTGCAACAATTGAGCGAGGAGAACGCCATCATCATTACCGAGGGCGACTACATGGGGCGTATCTTCTTCAAAGATCTCTACCGTCGGCTCGATCTTAATATCTACGAATACAGTTTCGAAGAGCACGACCAGACTGTGGCTTACTCTTTGAGTATCCCCTTTGTCTCCACCTTCGTCTTCGCTGCTGTAATGAAGCATCAGGATGCGCCAGGCACCACCTTCAAACGCCACATGCGCATTGCCAAAGGTGTGCTCAACGAGGATGATTATCTCTTGCAGGAAATTCTCTTCAACCCCTACACCAGCGGACAGGTGGCGCAGATACGCACCGAACTGAAGGAATTGCTCGACATCATCGACCATAAAGACCCTGACCGCATGGCGGCCTATCTTAAGAAAATACGCGACAACGTACGCCGCGACATCGAAATAGCTAAATAATCATAATGATGACTAACAGCCGGCTGTTTTGCCATCTGCTCGCCTTCATGACGGTGGCAATATGGGGCACCACCTTCGTCAGCACAAAAGTGCTGTTGATGGAGGGGTTGTCGCCGGCGCAAATCTTCACACTGCGGTTTGCCATGGCGTATGTGCTGTTGGCCGCATGGATGGGTGTCAGTGCCATTCTTCGCAGACGCCATGGAAGACGTGTATCTCCTGTCGGCAGAAAAACACGCACAAATGAGAGAGGATGGGCGTTGGTGAAACGCGAGTTGCTCATGATGGCACTTGGTGTGACGGGCGGCTCGCTCTATTTTCTGGCAGAGAACGAGGCTCTCAATCACACCACCGCTACCAACACCTCGCTCATCGTCTGTTCGTGTCCGCTCTTCGCCATGATGATTATTGCGTTGTTCTATCCGTCAGAGCGGGTGAGGCGCATTCAGTGGATAGGCTCGCTCATCGCCTGTATCGGTATGATTATCGTGGTGCTCAATGGGCGGTTTGTACTCCATCTGTCACCTGTTGGCGACCTGTTGGCTTTTGTGGCATGTCTCTGTTGGGCATTCTACTCGCTGCTCATGAAACCTGCTATCGAGCGCTATACCACGTTGTTCGTCACACGCAAGGTGTTTTTCTATGGTTTGCTCACCATCTTGCCTTACTTCCTCTTTGTGCCAGACTGGCCTGCCATGGAGGTGTTGCTGCGGCCGCAGGTCTTAGGAAACCTCCTTTTTCTCGGTGTCCTTGCGTCGATGGTGTGCTTTCTGGTGTGG
>CAMJAO010000219.1 GCA_946403615.1 uncultured Prevotellaceae bacterium | reverse complement strand
GTGACGAGTATCGGAAAAGATGCGTTCTCCTATTGTTGGGGGTTGACTACCTTGACCATTCCAGAAGGCGTGACGAGCATCGGTAGTTGTGCATTCTGGGGCTGCACCGGCCTGACGAGCATAAACATCCCTGTGGGCGTGACGACAATAAGCAAGGAACTGTTTCATGGATGTACCTCGCTGTCGCGTGTGACCATCCCTGAGGGCGTGACGAGCATAGGCGAGGATGCGTTCAGTAATTGCAATCTGTCGAGCATTATCATTCCCTCGAGCGTGACAGAGATAGGCGGTTGGGCATTTTACAAGTGTCCTCTTACCAGTGTGGCATGCTATCGACCAACACCCATATCCGCTAATAGCAATATCTTCACATACTATGATACCGCCACGCTCTATGTGCCCTCAGGCAGCGTGGAAGCCTATCAGGGTGAAAATCCATGGTACAATTTCCAAAATATCCGTGCTATACCAGATCCCGCCGACGTGAACGGAGACGGCGAGGTGGATGTGGCTGATTTCACACTGACGGCCAATTATCTGCTCGGCAAGTCGCCCAACGGATTTATCGTCATAGTGGCAGACGTTGCAGGAGCTGCAGGCGGCACACCTGACGGCGAAATCGACATTGCAGACCTGACTGGTATAGCCAACATCATCCTACATAGTGGATCAGCGCAAAACACTGGAGAGTAATGTCTATTCATGCCCACGAATTATCCATGAATTCATTTTTGAGAATGACAATCTTCCGGACAGTGGGCCTTCGATAAGTTTCGCGGATATCTTCTTAAGACAATAGACACAACAACAAACAGTCATGACGACATTATCGCCGTTGTGGCTGTTTTGAATTGGTTTTGATCAAATACATGGGGGTTTATTCGGTGGGCGTTAGCCAACTCAGCATCACTTAAAAGGAGGTTCTGAAATTAGGCTTATTGGTAAAAATGGGTAATGAAATTAGCACAAATAACTAAACAGCTTATATTCAACCAATTACAAACCACCCCTCCCCCTCCTTTGGAAAAGGAGGGGAAACGGATGACACACAAGAAGTAAGAAGCAAGAGGTAAGAGGTAAGAGGCAAGAGGCAAGAGGTAAGAGGCAAGAGGACACACATGAAGTATATCCCTACGATTGCTTGTTTTATCAAGCGGGAGGTATTTGTTGTGGTTGTGCTCGATTTGATGAATAATGGAGAGGGGTAATGACCCGTATAATATAGATGGCGCCATTTGAAAACGGGAAAAAGAAAAAACGCGATAAAATGGTAAAAAACCTTGGCAAAAAGTGGTGTTTTCGGCCGATATTTGTTATATTTGCACTCACTATACAAAAACATGCACTATTATGGCAAACAATTGTGAAAACTGCAAACTAAGGGCGAAATATGACAAAAAGCCCCGTTCATTGGCCGGCCGGTTCTGGCGATGGCATATCAACTTCTGCCCAGGTTGGAAAGGATACTTCAACGGTTTGAGCGAGGATGAGAAAGCTCAGTTGAGAGAAAAGTACCATTTCACCAAATACTAATCATTTTCTGCTTCCTGCTGCGGTAAACTCTTTGATGGCATGGAAGCCTGCCGGAACTAATCTACTGGAAGGATGAGACTAATTATTCTTTCAATATTTATCTGCATATGCAGCATGATACCCGCATCAGCACAAACGGTGTGGGATCAAATAGCGCGTGCTAAGGCTAAACCATGGACCTTCTGGTACTGGATGTACGGTGCGGTAAGCGACGAAGGCATCCGCATGGACTTGCAGGGAATGAAAGACGCCGGCATCGAAGGATTCTATCTGATGCCTATCAAAGATGTGAGCGACGGAGCATCATTCGGCGGCACAGCACGGCAGTTGTCGGAAGAATGGTGGCAACGTATGGCCACGGTGTGGCATGTGGCTGACAGTTTGGGACTGAAAGCCGGCATCCACCTGTCAGACGGTTTCGCATTGGCTGGCGGTCCGTGGATTACCCCTGAAGAATCGATGCAAAAAGTGGTATGGAGCGACACTATAGTTGAAGGAGGCAAACAGGATGTCTTTTTGGCCGCGCCATCTGCTTATCAGGGATATTATGAGGGTATCGGCGTATTTGCGATACGTGAGAATTACGAGATTGGAAACTCGAAATCCGAAATACCTCAGCCTGAGGCTTCGGTTGAATTTCCTTTTCGTAGCGAGAAGGCTTGTGATATCGTCTTTCGTTATGACGAGCCGTTCACATTGCGGAGCGTTGAAATTGTGACAGGCGGCAATAATTATCAGGCACACAGATGGCAGGTCTCAGCCTCTGTAGATGGTGTGACATACCGCCATGTGCGCGATATAGAACCAGCCCGACAAGGTTGGCAAAACACTGACGCCTATGCCACTTACGCCATACCAACGACTACGGCGCGTTATTTCAAATTTCACTGGACGCCCGACGGCAGCGATCCCGGCAGCGAAGACATGGATGCCGCCAAATGGCGTCCTGTGTTGAAAGTGGCGCAGATTCGTTTGAGCAGCAAGGCCGTGATAGACGGATATGAAGGCAAATCGGGAGCGGTGTGGCGTGTGAGCAAAGCCTTCCCCATCGCAAAGGAAGACTGTGTGAAACGAGACAGATTGTTGCGTCTGACGACAGACGATGCGGGGCGAGTGACACTGCCCGAAGGCCGCTGGCGTGTACTGCGCATGGGGCATACCTCTACGGGGCACATGAACGCCACGGGCGGCGGCGGTCGCGGACTGGAATGCGACAAATTCTCCAGAGAGGCTATCCGTCAACAATTGGAGCATTGGTTTGGCGCCATTCATGAACAAGCTCCTCGCAATGTGCTCCGCCGTTTGCATGTGGACAGTTGGGAGTGCGGTTCGCAAAACTGGAGCCGCAACTTCGCCGAGGAATTCCGCAACCGTCGCGGTTATGACATCATGGACTGGTTGCCCGTATATGCAGGAATACCCATAGAGAGCGGCGAAAAGAGCGACAGCGTGCTGCGCGACATACGCCAGACCATCGCGGAGTTGGTGAATGACATCTTCTTCGACGAGGTGACAAAGGGAGCGCGCCGTTATGGCGTGGAATTGTCAGCGGAATGTGTGGCCCCTACGATGGTCAGCGACGGATTGCGTCATTACCGGTATGCCAATTACCCTATGGGCGAATTTTGGTTGAACTCACCTACACACGACAAACCCAATGATATGCTCGACGCCATCAGCGGCGCACATATCTACGGCAAGAACATCATTCAGGCTGAAGGATTCACCGAAGTGCGCGGCACATGGGATGAGACACCGGCACTGTTGAAGCCCCTACTCGACCGCAATTACTGTCTGGGCATCAACAGCATCGTTTTTCATGTGAACACGCATAACCCGTGGCCCGACCGTCGCCCGGGCATGACATTGGACGGTATCGGCACATTCTTCCAACGTGACAACACCTGGTGGAGAGAGATGCCATCTTTCACGGATTACATCACACGTTGTCAACAGTTGTTGCAATATGGCGAGCCAGTCATTGACTTAGCGGTTTATATCGGTGATGAAGTGCCACGCCGCGCCATCCTGCCCGAGCGGCTCGTCGATTTTCTGCCGGGGTTGTTTGGCGATTCCATCTGTACACGCGAGGTCCGCCGATTGCGCAATGAGGGCCAACCGATGGAGACATCGCCCGTGGGAGTGAGCCATACAAAGAACATGACCAAAGCCGAAGAATGGGTTAACCCGCTACACGGCTACAAATATGACTCGTTCAATCACGATGTGTTGAGCGGGATGCATGTGGAGAACGGCACCATTGTGACGCGTGACGGCATGCGATACAGCGCCATTGTATTGCCAGGTGCAAGGAAGATGAACCCAGACGGGATATTCACCGCCCAGAAAGAGACAACCCGTTTGCGAAACGAGGGAGCCCGCATAATAGACCATTTATGGCACGAAAGCCATCTGGGCAATATCGGCATTGCACAAGACGTGGCCATCCCCACCGGCATAGATTACACACACCGCCACGGAACAGACGCTGATGTCTATTATTTCAGCAACCAGACGCAGAATCGGATTACATTCTCACCCGATTGCCGCGACCAACGGACCTATTGTTATCGTTATGACCCGATGACAGGTCGGATGTATGCGGGAAGCGACACCGTCATGCTCGAGGCAAGCTGTTCCGTATTTCTCATCTTCAGCGATGCGCCCTATTCAGGCACACTGCAC
>CAMJAO010000218.1 GCA_946403615.1 uncultured Prevotellaceae bacterium | reverse complement strand
TCTTTCAAACCCGTTTACCGCGTCGGTCACTTGGCGGACATCAGCGTCGGTCAGGGCGGGATGGAGGGGCAGGCTCAGTTCCTCGCGATGTATCTGCTCGGTGACGGGCAGCGAGAGGGCGTGGTACTGCGGATAGCACTGCTGACGGTGCGGGGGTATGGGATAATGGATGATGGTCTGGATGCCATGGTCGGCGAGATGTTGCTGCAGCCGGTCGCGGTCTTTTGAAAACATGGGGAATATATGACAGACATTCTGCGCGTCGGGCAGGCGCTCAGGCAACTTGACGGCAGGATGGTCGATATGGTCATAATAATAATGTGCTATTTGCCAGCGACGGGCGTTGTCTTGGTCGAGATGACGCAGTTTCACGTCGAGCACTGCCGCTTGTATCTCATCCAGACGGCTGTTGCGACCCGCATAGCGGAATTCGTATTTTCGCGACGAGCCGTAATTGGCCAGGGAACGGACTACGGCAGCCAACCCCGCATCATCGGTAGTGACGGCCCCACCGTCGCCCATCGCTCCGAGATTCTTGCCCGGATAGAAACTGTGGCCGGCGGCATGGCCTATCGCGCCTGTGCGTTGCCCGCCGAAGCAACATCCGTGTGCCTGGGCATTGTCCTCGACCAGCAGCAACTGATGGCGGCGGCAAATGTCGCCAATCTTTTCGGTGTATGCGCAGCGGCCGTAGAGATGCACAATCATGACCGACCGTGTGCGCGGGGTGACCGCTTCTTCTATCCGGTCTTCGTCTATCTCGAGCGTGTCGAGCCGCGGTTCTACGAACACGGGCACCAACCTGTTTTCCGTGATGGCGAGGATGGAAGCGATGTAGGTGTTGGCCGGCACGATGACCTCGTCGCCCTCACGCATCAGTCCCATCTCGATGTAAGCCCTGTAGATAAGCGTCAGGGCATCCAGGCCATTGGCCACGCCCACACATTCCTGTGAGCCGATATATTGCGCGTAATGCTGCTCGAAACGCTTTACCTCCTCGCCCAGCAGATACCATCCCGAATCGGTCACTCGTCGCACCGCCTCGTGTATCTCGTCGGCATGAAGCCCGTTGACAGCCTGTAAATCGAGGTAGGGAAGCATGATTTTTAGGAGTGGAGGGGGTTGGAAGAAGTTAAGGAAGTTAAAGAAGTTATAAAAGTTAAGGACAATAGTTATCAATTATGGGGCTGTCTACTCCCCTCACCCTTAGGGATGGCTACGGGGTTGAGTCTGTTCAACGCCCCTTGTACATGTCGTCGTAACAGCGCTGGTAGTCGCCTGAGGTGACACGGTCCATCCAGTCCTGATGATCGAGATACCACTGCACGGTTTTCTCGATGCCCTCCTCAAACTGCAGCGACGGTTCCCAGCCCAACTCCTCCTTGAGTTTGGTGGAGTCGATGGCGTAACGCAGGTCATGGCCCTGACGGTCGGTGACGAAGGTGATGAGGTCGAGGTCGGCTCCCTCGGGACGGCCCAGCAGACGGTCGACCGTGCGGATGAGCACATGAATGATGTCGATGTTGCGCCACTCGTTGAACCCACCGATGTTGTAGGTCTCGGCGATGCGTCCGTTGTGGAAGATGGTGTCGATGGCGCGCGCATGATCGACCACATAGAGCCAGTCGCGCACGTTCTCGCCCTTGCCATAGACAGGCAGCGGACGGCGGTGGCGGATATTGTTGATGAACAGCGGTATCAGTTTCTCAGGGAACTGATAGGGTCCGTAGTTGTTCGAGCAGTTGGTCACGATGGTGGGCATGCCGTAAGTATCGTGATAAGCGCGCACAAAATGGTCGCTCGACGCTTTCGATGCCGAATAGGGACTGTGGGGCTGATATTTGGTCTGCTCGGTGAAGAGTGTGCCGTCAAACTGCAATGCGCCATACACCTCGTCGGTGGAGATGTGGTAGAACCGCTTGCCCTCATAACGCTCAGGCAGCGACTCCCAGTAGATTTTCGCCGCCTGCAGCAGTGAGAGTGTGCCCAGCACATTCGTCTTGGCGAAGGTGAACGGGTCTTTGATAGAACGGTCCACATGGCTCTCTGCCGCCAGGTGGATGATGCCGTCGACCTGATGCTCCCGCATGAGGGCGAGCATGGTGTCGAAATCGCAGATATCGGCCTTGACGAAGGTGTAATTGGGTTTGTCCTCTACGTCGGCCAGATTCTCGAGGTTGCCGGCATAGGTGAGTTTATCAAGACAAATAATATGATATTCGGGATACTTGTTGACAAACAGTCTGACGACATGCGAGCCGATAAACCCGGCTCCACCGGTGATAATGATGTTCATATATCTGGATTTGAGGTTTGAGGTTTGAGATTTGAGGTTTGAGGTTTACCCGGTTGAGAATGATTCCCCGGGGCAACTACTCCTTCCCCTCGGGGAGGGTTGAGGAGGCTTGTTTTTCTTTTTTGAATGCAAAGAAACGCTGCCCGAGGTAATTGAGCAACACAAACAGCACCATGCCTACGACCATGGCCACATTTTCCTGCAGGCTCTTGCTGCTGTCAGCGAGAGCAGCCTTGGCCAATGGTTTAGCCACGCCGTAAGCGATGAAATAACAAACAGCGATATTGATGGTAAACTTGACGACTGAACGCCATGTTGAACCATGGTATTTGAAAGTGTACCACCTGTTTAGGCAGTAACTCAAAATCGATCCGAAGAAATAATTGGCCGCTGACGACAACCAGTAGGAACAGTCGAACACATTGTAGAGCACAAACATGATGGCGGTGCCCACGACCGTGTTGATGACGCCTACTATAGCGAACCTTATAAACGAATTGGAAATGATAATGCGAAGATTTGATGTACTTGAGCGAAAGATGCATTCTTCCTCCTCTCACTGGCAATAAAAAAGCGCGGCAAGAGGTCACAAAGAAAGTTATCACGCATCAATCAGCAAAAGCGTCACCGCATAGGAGCGTTTCACGCCCGCAGATTCGTCTGTCTGCTGTTTTTGCGCTGCAAAAATACTAATTTTAATCGACATAGACCGTTTTTCTCCCCTTTTTTTTCTACAAAATGTTTTTTTTGTGTAATTTTGCGGCATAGAAAACACCAAATCGAAATATGAGAAAACTGATATTTGCTCTGATGAGCCTGATGCCCATGTTTGCTTGGGCGCAATGGGAAACTCCCGACAATCAAGAAAATGCACAGCAAAACTCCAAATGGACACAGCCGGAACAGAAAAAGGCGACTACGGAGACAAAAAAGGAAAAGACGTACGAATGGGCAGCTTATCTGGAAGACGTGGTGCCCACCGACTCAGAAGGGAATGTGGTGTGGGAGCGCACTTTCACCAACCAGTTGAGTGGAGAAGAGAACTATAACCGCATGTTGGAGTTTTTGAACGACTTCATCAAAGGCAAGAACTTCAATCCTGAGAGCAGAGTGGCCCTGGTGAACAAGGCTGAGCGCAGCATCGCGGCTCATATCGACGAGTACATCGTCTTCTCATCGTCATTTATCGCGCTCGACCGCACACGCCTCATCTACACCCTCCAAGTGACTTGCGAAGACCGTCAAGTGACGGTGAAAGCCTTCCGCATCTCTTATTGGTATGAGGAAAACCGCAAAGGCGGATACCGTTATCAAGCCGAGAAATGGATTACTGACAAATACGCTGTCAACAAGAAACACACCAAACTGCTTCCCATCTCCGGAAAATTCCGCCGCAAGACCGTCGACCGCATGAATGAACTGATGCAACAGTTTGAATACGAGATTATTAAGTAATCTGTCCTACCACATCATCAACCCATACTTGCGATGACCGACAATGAGTCTCTGGCCAAAAAGCCGGAAAGAATGAAGCACAGAAATGAGAAGAAGCGCGACCGATTCTTCGTGTTCAGAAACGTGCTCAACATACTGTTTATGATAGGCGCTGTGGTTGGAGTGGTTCTGTACCTGAAGTCGTCCGACCATACGGTGGCCACAGCCATCATCCTCACATCCATCGTGCTGAAATTCACAGAGTGCGTGCTGAGAATGATGAGATAAAGGGGAAAAGTCAGAATATACAAAACGTTCTTGACGTGACTGGTCGTTGCAAAACAATAAAGCGTTAATCATTTGAATACCAATAGGTTATTAACTATAGTCATCATGCTCGCCTGTTGGGCGGGAAGCGTCGTCGCACAGGATTACAATGAAATCCGCGATGACGGCACCATTATCCCGGCTGGCATGCGACAGCAACGGGTAAGCGACTCCATACAAAGTCAGCAC
>CAMJAO010000217.1 GCA_946403615.1 uncultured Prevotellaceae bacterium | reverse complement strand
TCCCAGTACCAGAGATGTTTTCTAGGGACCCCGTCCAGTTACCGTTTCCATTTTAGACGTCGCTGCGGTGTTCATTATTGCAACATTTATTTATGTGTTGTAACTTATGCGTGATACCCTGAGCTTGTGCGACGAGTCTGACCGGAGCATTCAATGAATCGAGTTTTTCATACAAAGGCGTGCCTTTGATACCCTTTTCTTTGTCCGCCTCGAGATATTTGGTCATTTGCTGTTGCAATGAGGGTTGTTGTTCCGCGACAGCCGGTCCCATAATCAGTAGAGCGTCATCTGATAGTCCGAGAGCCCAACTGCCTTTGACAACGGTAAACTGGAAATCCTTTTTTTTCGTGAGCGGTTTACACATCTGTTGAGGAACCATGACCTCTGTAATACATTTATTCACGTCGTCGACATCATCAACCTTAGCACATATGCCAAAGTTGCCATCTTTCGTTTCAAAAAGGTAAACTGGCTCAGATAGGTCCACACCGAACTGGTCAGCGATGAAAGGGAGAACCTCCAAAGTAGGTTTACCTTTGACTTCCGGTTTCTGTACGTTTTTTATGTCAACCGCCATAAGTGCTATACTATCGCGGGGGATGACATTGACATAATCATCGCCAGAACATGACACCAGAAACATTGCGCATAAGAGCAAACATGTATATATAAAATTCTTCATATTCTTTTTGATAAATGAGCCATCATGACAGCAAAAAGCGCAGCCGTTTCAGTGCGCAGTCTTGACGAGCCAAGCGTTATGGGTATGTATCCGTTATCAATTGCCATGCGCACTTCGTCAATGGAGAAATCGCCTTCAGGACCGATGAGCAATGTCGCATCTTCCTCAGGGACAGCCTTATCTAAGAGCGTATATAAGTCCTCACGAGGAATCTCGTCATAGCAATGAGCAATGTATTTAGCGCCTGTACGGGGTGTATTGACAAAAGTCTGAAATGACACCATCTCGTTAACTATGGGCATCCATGGTTTTCGGCTTTGTTTTACAGCGGAAAGAACGATTTTCTCTATACGGTCTTTTCGTATGACCTTACGTTCAGAGAACTGACAATTGAGGAAAGACAGTTCATCAAATCCCACTTCTGTCGCCTTTTCAGCAAGCCATTCAATGCGCTCCATCATCTTAGTGGGTGCTACTGCCAAATGAACATGTCCCCTCCACGCAGGATTTTGCGGCATATGTTCCAGTATTTGATAACCACAATGTTTGGAAGCCGCCAAAGTCACCTCCGCACGATAGAAGGAACCGATGCCATCCATCAAGAAAATTTCATCGCCCTCTTTGAGACGAAGGACACGGAGGGCATGAACAGCCTCATCAGAAGGCAATTCGTGCTGATTAGCAGCATCAGGAACGAAGAAATAGCGTGACTCTTTCAATGGGTTTGTTTCGAGTTAGAGGGTTAGGGGTCATTTCTCTTTTCTACGATTTATCTCATCACGGATACGCGAGGCCTGCTCGTAGTTTTCATCGGCAATGGCACGGTCGAGTGCTTTTTGCAACATATCACCACTAATCACATTGATGGGCACAGCCACTCCGTTTGTTTCGGGTTTATAAGGCACCGCTTGGTTGTGGAGCAACTTCTCCTCGATAAGAATAGGAATATCTGCCACCAACGAGAGAAGCACAGCATCACTGGCGCGTAAGGGCACGGTGATGAGCGAATCGTTGTGATAGAGAATGACAGTGTATTGTCCATCGACGACACTGCTGATAATGATCTGAAAGGGTCCGTCGGTCAAGCCTGTGATGACACTCCATAGTGACTCTGGCAGGAAACGTTCCGTGATATTGATTTTTGCCTCACGAAGCGTAAACTGCCTCACCATGTCGCGCTCACAAATAATAGACAGTTGGAGCGTCTCATCGAGGGTAGTTAAAAGGAGGAGTCCGACCTCGTCAGAACCGACGATTTCGGACACCCCCTTATATTTCAGTTGAACTAATGACATAAGATTTACCCCGGCTCATTCCTATTGGAGAAAAGCGTGGTATATTATAATTATGTTATTTTTCTTTTGGACGGAAGATAATGGCAAATGACACACATACTACAAGAGCATATGCTGCAAAAATGTACCAGCAAGACGACCAGTCGCCCACAGTCAACACATCATCACCAACAGGAAGCGGATGTGTATATTTATTGATAATAGCTTGCGCAGCCAACGTGCCGATAGTAGCACCGATACCATTTGTCATCAACATGAACAATCCTTGTGCTGAAGAGCGCATGGATGAATTGACGGTATTCTCAACAAAGAGCGAGCCTGAAATATTAAAGAAGTCGAAGGCTACTCCATAGACAATCATTGACAGGACAAAGAGCCAGACTCCACTTCCAGGATTACCCAAACCGAAGAGTCCGAAACGGAGCACCCATGCGAACATGGCGATAAGCATCACATTCTTGATACCAAACCGTTTCATGAAGAACGGAATGAGAAGGATGCAACAAGTCTCACTGATTTGAGAAAGCGATATCAGCATATTGGAGTGCTGCACGCCGAACGTGTCAGCAAACTGCGGGTCTGCAGCAAAACTGAAGATGAACGGGTTGGCAAATCCATTTGTGATTTGCAAACATACACCAAGCAACATGGAGAAAATGAAGAATATAGCCATCTTCTTCTGCTTGAAAAGCGTGAAAGCACGAAGTCCGAAAGCATCAACAAACGAAGTCTTCTCGGGATTCTTATTGACAGCGCATTTAGGCAGAGCAAAGGAGTATAGGAACATCAATAAGCTGAGCACGCCAGAAACAACGAATTGCATATAATTGCTCTGGAATCCAGTCAAATCGACGAACCACATGGTGAGAATGAATCCAATTGTGCCGAAGACACGGATGGGCGGGAAAGCCGTAACCGTATCAAGTCCGGCATCTGTCAGTCCTGAATATGCAACAGAATTAGACAATGCCAATGTGGGCATATAGAATGCCACAGACAAGGAATAGAGCGCGAAAATAATGCCGAACTGCGTGTTCTCACCGGCAGAAGCGCCATATAAAGCCACTGCAATCATGAACAAACCGGCAAGCAGGTGGCACAATCCCAAAAGGCGTTGTGCTGGAACCCATCTGTCAGCAATGATACCCATGAGCGCGGGCATAAAAATCGACACAATACCTTGCATGGAATAGAACCAACCTATATTAGGTCCGAGACCAATGTTTCCAAGGTAGCGCCCCATCGAAGTGAGATACGCTCCCCACACTGCAAACTGCAAGAAATTCATAACGATGAGGATATATTTCATCCTCGAATTTTGCGATGCCATAATAATAATTGTTTGTGGTTAAAAATTTGACTACAAAGATATATGAAATCGTTGTAACGGCAAAAAATATTGGCTTAGATTTTAAAAATGAAGAAATAAATTGTCAAAACATATGATTTTATCCATATAAATGATTATATTTGCAAACAATAACCAACTAAAGAAAGTATCATGGAAATAATCGTGAATGACACGCCTGTGAGAGTATTCAAGGGTGCCAAAGTGCGCCATGCACTGTTGAAGTATTTTAGCATGAACCTGATGGCCAAATCACTGTCTGATGACATGGAGGTCTTTGACGCATATGGTCATCTTGTTGACCTAGATGCCCCCCTGACTGACGGGCAAAGCATCAGTTTTGAGGAATCAACACCTTCCGCAGAAGAAGATAAGAACGAAAAAGAAGATATATGATGAGAAAAATAGCCTTCACACTGTTGGCAATAGTGTTGGCGACAACAGCATATAGTCAAGAGAAAGAAATACACATTCTTTCAACAAATGACATGCATGCCAAGATGGAATATATGGCTCAACTGGGCGCCATCGCCGACAGCTTACGCAGTATAGACCCTACCCTGCTCGTCTTTTCTGCCGGCGACAACCGCACCGGTAATCCCTTGAACGACCTTTATGAACCGACAGCCTATCCGATGGTGGCGCTGATGAACCAGATTGGTTTTGATGCCACAGCATTGGGTAACCATGAGTTCGACTCTAAGCAAAACGGATTGGCACGGCTTATAAGTCTGTCTAATTTCAGTTATCTGTGGGCCAATATCCATACCGCTACAGAATTGGGCATACATACCCTACCCTACAAGATATTTGACGTAAAAGGGATAAAAGTGGGAGTCATCGGTGCTGTCCAACTGGGCACACACGGCATCCCAGACAGCCACCCTGACAATGTAAAAGGTATTAGCTTTTCGTCTGTGGCAGAAAGCATCGCACCATACGAATGGT
>CAMJAO010000216.1 GCA_946403615.1 uncultured Prevotellaceae bacterium | reverse complement strand
GGCTGCGCCTTCTTCCAAAGGGCGAAATCGGCCTGATTGTGCTTCTCCCCTACCCCGTCGAGTTCACGTGACTCGTTGATGACATTCTCCAGATTACGCCCTGAGAGGATGCCATAGCGATGGTCTTTATTGTATTTTTCGATGTCGAAATACACACTGCCGTTGCTCTCATAAGCATAGCCATGGTCGAGTATCTGTTGCACCAGTTGCTGCTGCTCGATGATATGACCTGTGGCGTGCGGTTCGATGCTCGGGGGCAGCACGTTGAGCATTTTCATCGCCTCGTGATAGCGGTTGGTGTAATATTGGGCGATTTCCATCGGTTCCAACTGCTCCAAACGCGCTTTCTTGGCTATCTTATCCTCACCCTCGTCGGCGTCGTGCTCCAAATGGCCCACGTCGGTGATGTTGCGCACATAACGCACCTTGTAGCCGAGATGCTTCAGGTAGCGGAACAGCACATCGAAGGTAATGGCCGGACGCGCATGACCCAGATGGGGGTCGCCATAGACAGTGGGGCCGCAGACATACATCCCCACATTGGGAGCATGAAGCGGCACAAAGGGTTCTTTACTCCGTTTCAGGGTGTTATAGATAATCAGTCGCTGTTGTGTCATATTTTGAATTGTGAATAACCCACCCCGGCCCTCCCCGAGGGAGGGAGCAGTGTGAATTGTCAATTGTCAATTATGAATTGAATTATCGTGCAAAGTTACGTCAAAATCGGCTAATACGCAAAATATCAGCCGTTTTTTCGTATTTCAGCAAATATTTCGTATTTCATATTTCATATTTCGTAATTATTACCTACCTTTGCACCGAAATTTGAAAAACTCATTAAACACTTTTTATTCAATGGCTTATAGACGTATGACTGCTGTCGAAGCGGCAGCAATGATTAAAAACGGTGACAACCTGGCATTGAGCGGTTTCACACCCGCTGGTGTGGCTAAGGCTGTCACAAAGGAGTTGGCTAAAATAGCAGTGGCCGAGCATGAGGCCGGACGCGAATTCAAGGTGGGCATCTTCACCGGAGCCTCCACCGGACAAAGCACCGACGGCGACTTGGCTGCAGCGCAAGCCATCAAGTATCGCGCGCCCTACACCACCAACCCCGATTTCCGCAAGCATGTCAACATGGGTGAGATTCCCTACAATGACCTGCATCTGAGCCACATGGCACAAGAACTGCGCTACGGTTTTTATGGTGATGTGGACTGGGCTATCCTTGAAGTGTGCGACATCGACGAGGGCGAAGACATTTGCCGTGCCTATCTGACTGCTGCCGGTGGCATCAGCCCCACGGCTGCTCGTTTGGCTAAGCATGTAATTCTGGAACTCAACTCCTTCCACAATCCTAACGCCAAGTTCATCCACGACGTTTATGAGCCGCTCGACCCGCCTTACCGCAAGGCCATCCCCATCGAGCATGTGAGCGACCGCATCGGTAAGCCCTATGTGGAGATTGACCCGAAGAAAATCGTGGGTGTGGTGGAGTGCAACATCCCCGACGAGGCACGCGCCTTCTCCGACAGCAGCCCTGTGACCGACCGCATTGGTTACCTGACCGCTGAGTTCCTGGTAGAAGATATGCACCGCGGCATCATCCCCAGTTCGTTCCTCCCCTTGCAGAGCGGTGTAGGCTCGACAGCCAACGCCATCCTCGGCGCACTGGGTCAGGACAAGCATGTGCCCGATTTCAACATCTACACCGAGGTGATTCAGAACTCTGTCATCGGCATGATGCTCGAAGGCCGCGTGAAAGACGCTTCTGCCTGCTCGCTCACCGTGAGCAACGAGTGCCTGATGCAGGTATATGACAACATGGACCACTTCCGCAACCACCTTACCCTGCGTCAGAGTGAGATATCCAACAGTCCGGAGATTATCCGCCGACTGGGTGTCATCGCCATCAACACCGCCATCGAGTGCGACATCTACGGTAATGTGAACTCCACACAGATCAGCGGCACAAAGATGATGAACGGTATCGGCGGCAGCGGCGACTTCGAGCGCAACGCTTACATCAGTATCTTCACCTGCCCCTCAACAGCCAAGGGCGGACTCATCTCGAGCATCGTACCCTTCGTGAGCCACCAAGACCACTCCGAGCACGACGTGAACGTGATCATCACCGAGCAGGGTGTGGCTGACCTCCGTGGAAAGAGCCCCATGCAGCGCGCACAGTGCATCATCGAGAACTGTGCTCACCCCGACTACAAACAACTGTTGTGGGATTACCTGAAGATTGCCAAGGGCGGTCATACCCACCACTATCTGCCCGCCGCTTTCGCCATGCACGACACATTGGCACGCAAGGGCGACATGCACCTGACCGATTTCGCTGAGTACGTGAAATAGTTTCACGAAGACATAAGATAGAAGACCTTACATCTCAAGCATCATAGCATCGACGGACGAAGGTCTTCTATTTTCTTTTTTCTCCCTTTCTTTCTTTAGAGCAGATACATTCTCTACGTTATTATGTGGAAGAAAAACGGGATTGTTTTTTATCTTTATCGACTAACCAAAAAGCATCAAGGAATGAAGAAATTATTAATGACAGCGGTGATGGCCCTTGCAAGCGTGGGGCTGATGAACGCCCAAACAACCCAAAGGCAAATAGTGGAAGATGGTGGTACGGGACCGTTCAAGTCGGAAGTGGTAGGAGATGCCTCTTGCCCGAAGTTCACGATATATCGTCCGCAGAACCTGAAAAAAGTGGTCAAAAAGAACGGTGCTTTGCCCGTAATCGTTTATGCCAACGGCGCATGTTATAACAACAATGTGGAGATGCGTCTGCTATTGAGCGAGGTGGCATCATATGGCTATGTGATAGCCGCCATCGGTCCTTACGACGAAGACGACGTGATGGAACAATGGAGAGACGTATTGAGAGCCAACTATCCTAAGACCAAAGGCGAAGTAATCATGGCCAACGGCGAAAAGATACTGCCATACACCGAGGAAGATCTAAAGGCTCTTCAGGAGGAGACGGAGAAACGGATAGAAGAGATGAATAAGAAAATCGAGAATGGCGAAGAGATTCCCACACCGCATTTCATCGAAACCTATCCTGAAATGTTGCTTGAGGCTCTGGACTGGTTGACAGAACAGAATGTCGCTCCCGGCTCTGAATACTACCATTGTCTCGACATCCGCCATGTGGCTGCCATGGGACAGTCATGTGGTGGCGCTCAGGTGCTAGGCATAGCCTACGATGCCCGTATCACCACCTGCGTGATGCTGAATTCAGGCATCGGCGACATGAGTATGATGGGTTCGACACAGGAGACGCTCAAAACAATTCACACTCCGATGTTCTATATGATTGGTGGCCCTGACGACATAGCTTACGAGAATGCGCAGATGGATTACGAGTATCTGGGCGACAAAATCCCCGTAGTGATGTTAAACTCGAAGGATGGTCATAACGGCACTTATTATGAGAAACATGGCGGCAACTATGCCAAGGCCGTGGTGAAATGGCTCGAATGGCAGTTGAAAGGCAAAAAGAAGCAATCCGCCCTCTTCCTCAATGACAAATACTTGAAGAAGACATTCCCTGAATGGCAGGTCGTTCGAAAGAATTTCTAGAAATCAATAACACTGATATCACTAACACCCGATACCTCAATGAAAGGTTTCGGGTGTTTTCTTGTAAAAACAAAATGGGTCTGTTGTGGCGGGTCAGCCGTTGAGCACCAAATGACGTGCGAACTCCCAAATAACGATGCTGGCGGTGTTGGCGACATTGAGTGAATGCTTGGTGCCAAACTGCGGGATTTCCAAACAACCGTCAGAGGCATCGACCACACTTTGACGAACACCCTTTACCTCATTGCCGAAAACGACGGCATAACGACGAGAGGGGTCAAGCGACAGATGTTGTAACTTCGTGGAACCCTCGACCTGCTCGATGCTAAAGACAAACACGCCCTCCTCATGCAGTGCAGATACTGCCTCGTCGGCCGATGCGAAATACTGCCAATCGACCGCATCCTCACCGCCCAAAGCCGTTTTGTGAATCTCTGCATTGGGCGGACATGCCGTGATACCGCACAAACAAACCCGTTCCACACGAAACGCGTCGCAGGTACGGAACACCGACCCGACATTATACAACGAGCGCACATCGTCGAGCACAACGATGAGTGGCAACTTCTCGGCTGCCTTGAACTCTTCCACTGTCAAGCGGTTCATCTCTATGGTACGTAGTTTGCGCATTTTCAAAATAGTGGAGGGTGGAGGGTTTAGTGTTGAGGGTAGAGGGTTTAGTGTT
>CAMJAO010000215.1 GCA_946403615.1 uncultured Prevotellaceae bacterium | reverse complement strand
TAGAAAGCGTATGGTTTCCTCGTTTGGACGCGGGTTCGATTCCCGCCAGCTCCACGAATACGGCACCGGACTCACTCGTACACAGTGAGTCCGGTGCTTTTTCTCTATTCCTTTGACACCCGATTATCATTTGTCTATCGTGCGCGAATCGAGAAACTGCCGGAACGTCTGCAAGTATCCGTCAGGTATATGGATGATTTCATTGCCGATATATACGCAGTCGTTGCGGTCGACCTTGCGAATCTTATCGACGGCGATGATGTAGGAACGGTGGATGCGCAGAAACTTGTCTTTGGGCAGCATGTCTTCCACGGCTTTCATCGTCAAGTGTGTGATGAGAGGCTTTGACTCGTTGTCAAGATAGAACATCACATAGTCTTTCATGCCATTGATGTAGGTAATCTGTTCAATAGGGATGTTTCTCCATTCACTGTCCACACGGATGAAAACGGTAAGGGGCTGCTGTGGGGATTGAACGGCTGTCTGTTGAGTGTCAAGCAGTTTCTTTGCTTTTTCTACAGAGGCAAGAAACTTATGGTATCGGACAGGCTTAAGCAGAAAGTCGAGAGCATTCACCTCGTAGCTCTCAAAGGCGTATTCCTTGAAAGCGGTAGTAAAGATGACGTGTGTTTCTTCTGGTAGGCTGTGAGCCAGTTCCATCCCGTCGATGTTCGGCATTTGGATATCAAGAAACAGCAAATCGGGTTTTTGCTCTTTGATGGCTTTGATGGCCGTGATGGAATCGGTAAACGAAGCCGTCAATTGCAGATTTGGAGTCATCTCTACATAAGACTTTAAGAGACGGACGGCCAGCGGTTCGTCATCAACGATGATACAGGTCAGTGGTCTCATAACTGTATGGCGATTTTCACGTGATAGATATTCTCTTCGGTAATTGTTTGTTCCCAAATGTACCGGCCTGGGTAAAGCAGGTCAAGACGCCGGCGGGTATTCTCCAGCCCGATGCCTGAGCCGCTGCGGTCTTTGGTGGGTTTGGGGTTATTGGTGTTGTCGCAGTTGAATACAAGATGGTCGCCATCCTGAGTCAGACGGATGTCAATAGTGGCAGGCTCATTACTGTTCATCCCGTGCTTGAAAGCATTCTCGATGAGCGAGATGAAAAGCAATGGAGGAACTTCTGTGTGGGGGTCATGAATTGAGAATTGAGCGCTGACGGTGGTCATCTCATTGCAACGCAGTTTCATCAGTTCGATGTAATTGTGCATGAATTCCACCTCTCCGTCAATGTGTACTTTCGATTTGTTGGTTTCGTACATGGCGTAGCGTAGCAGGTCACTCAATTGCATGATGGCTTCTTGTGTTTCGTCGCCGTCTATTTGTGCCAGACTGGAGATGTTGTTGAGTGTGTTAAACAGGAAATGCGGGTTAATCTGGTTCTTCAACCAAGCCAGTTCTGCCTCCACCTCCTTTTGTTTGCGTTCTTGCCGGCGCATCATGTAACGGATGCTCAAAGCGACGCCGATGGCCATCAGGCAGAGCAATAACGAGGAAATCATGAACGATGAGTAACCTGCGCGCTCGGTGTCTGGCAGGTCGCTGATGTTATTGCTAATCAGGTGCAGGTTGCCTAAAAAGGTTAACACCACATTGATGACGCCAAATTGCCAGTAACGATGACGGAACCAAAACAGTGGTATGAAGAGGTAGTAGTTTACGAGATAAACGCCCACTGAAGGCCCCAACCAGTAGAGGGAACTCCATAGAGATTTTTTGACGATCCCAAAGTCTCCATTGCTGCTGATATAACTGATAAACCCGGGTGAGAGCATGATAAGTGACAGTATCATCACCTGTGCAACCAGTGTCCAAATATCTTTTCCTCGTATTCCGTTCATCGCTGCAAATATATGAATTAATTCTGAATAAATAAAGTCTCTCCCACATAATCTCATGCAGGAGAGACGAAAAACTTAAGTATGAATGTTTTTTATTTGGCTGCAGTGGCCTCAAGCATCATCCGCTCTGCTGTGTTCTTGGCGGTCAGTTCAAACATCTGCACGTATTTGTCATACTGTTTTTTGTCCAAGATGCGTTTCATGGTTGTCATGTGACGGTTCTTGATCTTCTCCCAAACCTCAGGCCCTTTTGACGTGTCTTCCAGATTGTAGTATGCTTCCATCGATACATTAAACTGTTCCATGGCGGTCTTGAAGGGCATCATTTGGTCTGAAGTCAGTTCCATATAGGTACTCAGGCGCTCGACTGTGAGCATGTTGTCGTCGTTACTGCTTTGTGCATTGGCACTCATTGTCATTGCGAACATTGCCACGAGGGCGATAATCATCTTTTTCATAATCTTTATTTTTTATTGTTAATACTGTTTTTTTCTCTCTCTTTCATTGTTTTCCCCGATTTGCAGGAATCGTTTTCTGTCTTTTGACAATGCAAAGGTATATATGAAAATGCCTGCTTCCAACTCACTTTCGACGTTTGCCCCCACGTCATTCGACGTTTAAGTCAAACGAATGCCAAATGCCCATTTTCACTGCCTTTCTCCTGTCATTTCTATATAGTTGTAACTACACCCTCCCCGGGGAGGGTTGGGGTGGGGGGGCTCCCTAGAACGGATGAGTGGGGGCTTGAAAGGGATAGTGTTGGAACTCACAATCAAATGTGTTCTTCTATGATACATTTTGGACTTGAGGGCAGGATGAGGCTTGAGAGTATATCGGGAATGTGTCAATTCATGTAACATAATGCATGATAGTTGAAACATTTTTACAAGAATAAGCGGCAGATTCTTTGTATCTTTGTAGCGTCCTAACTTTCGGCAATTATTCACTAACTCAAATATTATTTATGAAACATTTATTGAAGCCCGCCCTGACCATGGTGCTGATGGCGTTTGCCTCCACCTCATGGGCACAAGGCCTGAAAGACGCTTACAAAGATTATTTCATGATCGGTGTGGCAGTCAACCAGCGCAATGTGACCAATGCCGAGCAGTCGGCATTGATCAAGAGAGAGTTTAATAGCATGACTTGTGAGAACGACATGAAGCCGGAGCCCACTGAGCCCCGCGAAGGTCAGTTCAACTGGGAGAATGCCGACCGTATCGCTAATTTCGCACGTGCCAACGGCATCAAACTGCGCGGTCACTGCTTGATGTGGCACTCACAGATTGGTTCGTGGATGCTCGGCGACAACCCCACCAAAGAGGTGTTCTATCAGCGCATGAAAAACCATATTCAGGCAGTCGTTAGCCGCTACAAGGATGTGGTGTATTGCTGGGACGTGGTCAACGAGGCCATGACCGACGATGCCAAAGCAGAAGATCCCTACCGCCAGAGCGCCATGTATAAACTCTGCGGCGACGAGTTCATCGCAAAAGCATTCCAATATGCCCGCGAGGCCGACCCGAAAGCCCTCCTCTTCTACAACGACTACAACGAGTGCGACCCTGTGAAGAGCAAACGCATCTACAACATGGTGAAGAAAATGAAGGATGCCGGTGTGCCCATCGACGGTATCGGAATGCAGGGACACTACAATATCTACGGCCCTACAGAAAAAGAGGTTGACGACGCTCTTAATCTTTACAAGACTGTTGTGAAGCACATCCATGTGACCGAACTAGACATTCGCGTCAATGCTGAGATGGGCGGACAGTTGCGTTTCAGCCGTGAGGGTGCTGCCGTGACCGACTCTGTGAAACAGCATCTGGCCGACCAGTATGCTCGTGTGTTCAACGTGTTCCGCAAACACAAGGACGTGATAGACTGCGTGACATTCTGGAACTTGGGCGATCGCGACTCATGGCTTGGCGCTGCCAACTATCCCCTGCCGTTCGACTCTGAGTATAAGCCCAAACTGGCTTATGAATATATCAAAGACATGAAGCCCGCGAAATGGGGTATCCCCGACAGACCAAAACGCGATCCCAACCAGCAGCGTCCCCGTCGCGGTGGATTCGGTGGCTTCGGCCCGCAGAAACCTCCTTTCAAACCTGAACTCGCATTCCCTGAGATGCCAGGTATCAAAGAAGACTTCGTTCCTTCAGAGATGAACCAGCCCGGACAACAGTATCCGCAGGTCAACTCTCAAGGCTATGCCCGTTTCCGTGTTGAGGCTCCCGAGGCTCAGGAGGTTGTGGTCAGCCTCGGTCTGGGCGGCCAAGGCGGCACCAAACTGAAGAAGACCTATGACGGCTCATGGGTCGGCACTACCGCAGGCCCGATGGACGAGGGCTTCCACTATTATCACCTGACCGTCGATGGCGGCACTCTCAACGACCCGGGCACCAACAACTACTATGGATCTACCCGTTGGGAAAG
>CAMJAO010000214.1 GCA_946403615.1 uncultured Prevotellaceae bacterium | reverse complement strand
TAGGTTGCGGCATAGAGTGAGTCCTCGAGTTGTTCGCCAAACTGTGCGTTCTCGCGGAAATAAGGGTCGGTAAGCACTGTAGTCCATTTGCTCTCGGGGAATTTCTCACTGAGTAGCCGTACGTATTCGTCGGCAATGGCAGTTTGTCCTTTGCGGGAATAGAGCAGGAAGAGATGATAATACACATCGTCCATCTGCTCGTAGTCGGGATAGGAGTCGGTCAAACGGCGCAACTGCTTCTCGCTGAGTCTCAGGTTGTCGAGCTTATCCTTGAAGATGACGCCTGAATGGTGCAAGCCGTCTTTGATGATGGCATTGCTGGCAGTCACCTGCTCATCGGTAAATGGTATCTGTGCCAAGTAATACTCGCGTTTGTGCGGGTCGAGCGAGGGGTCATCTTTCTTCGCTTGCTCGATGGAGTCTTGCATGGCTTGGGCTCGATTGATGGAGTCGCGCATTTCCTCTGTCATACCTTCCAATTCCTTGTCGAAATCACCTCCTACAACGGTCTTGTTCACTCGTTGCCAGTCATCGACATTTTCACGCTTGCCCCATTGTCTTTGGAATGTCAACTTTCCTTGGTTCACAGCCGAAGGGTTATAGAAATACCATAAACCTCCATCTGAACTGGAGCCAGCCGTCCCTCCTCTGTCAAATGAGCCTCCATCGAGGGCTCCTCCGTTGTTCAAGTTTCCGATACGCGAGTTCCCTCCTCCTCCCCTTTTAGACATATTCTCACCATCACGGCCTCCTGCCCTGCCGCCCATATTGCCGGCATTGCCAAAGGCACCGCTCATGTCTGAGCCGCCATTTTGCTGCTGGGTTTGGGCGGCCTCTTGTTCCTGTTGTTTGTGTTTCTCCTCTTTCTCTTTTTTGATGAGCTCTTCTATCACTTTGTCTATGGCGGCGTTGCGGTCTTTCTCGTCCATCTTGGCGAGCGTCTGCAAAGAGTCCTGCAGATGGATGGCGTCGGTGAAAGGTACCAACTCGTCGAGAATGACTGACCGTTGTGACAATTGCTTGTAGTCCTTACGGTCGCGGTCAAGCAGACCAATAGCGGCTCCGTAGCAACGGCGGGCATCGCCGAATTTCTCCTTGTTCCAATATAAATCGCCCAGTTTCAACAGCAATACACCTTTTTCTATGCCGTTACGGGTGGCTTTTTCATTGCCTTTCTCATAGGCGGCTATGGCGTTGATTGTGTCGTGCTGGGTCAGATAGATATTGCCGATGGCATAATATACTTGGTCCAGATAATCTTTGTTCTTGTCCGAAGCGGCCATCCTTTTCAGTCTGGCTATCACTTGGCGGGTCTGACCGCTTTCTGCCATCACTTCGCTCATGGCGATGCGGGCATTGAACTCTGTCTCGTAAGGCGGATTCTGACGGATCACATGCTTGAAGGCGTTATAAGCCTCCTGCCGGTTGCCCAAAGCGCTTTGCAATTGTCCCATCAGGTACCATTCACGTGCTTTCTGCTTCTTGCGCATCTCGTGCTTGATGACCTTGCGTAGATAGGGGACGGCTTTCTCATATTCACCCGTGTGGATGTAGTAGTCGGCATAGGTGTAGTCCCATTCCTTCTGGGCACGCCAGTCGATACTGTCGCGGCTCATATTGCGTATCACATCCTCAGCGTCGTAGAGCCAGTCTTGCTCTATGTAGCATTTGGCCAACCAGGCGCGTGCTTTGCCGTAGATGGCGGGCTGTGTCTGATACATACGGCTCATATACGAGAAAGTGGCGGCCGCTTCGTCGAAATTGCCCTTGTAAAACTGCGAACGGCCCATCAACATCCATGCTTTCCAGATGAAGGGGTTGTATTCGCGGCGGTTCAGCCATTCGATGTCGCGCTCTGTCTTCCTGCGGTTCTTTGTCCATTCCGGTCGTTTCTTTATGCTGTGCTGCTTGATGGCTTTCTGCGCTTTCTCGATGGCTTTGTCATATTGGCTGGAACCTAATTGTCGGCTTTGTTTGTTGCCGACTGTGTAGAGGGGGATGATTTCTGTGAAATTGTCTTTGTTGCCGTTTTCTTTGGTTAACGAAGCGTCAATATAGGCCAGTTTGCCGTTGTAATAAGTGTTGTATTTGGCGTTGAAAGAATGCCACCAACGGCTCTTTGCAGTATTCTTTTGAGTACTGCATGCACTGACAATCATAAGGATGACTGTCAGCGTCAATAAAATATGATGGCTTGACAAATACTTTTTCACATTATAAATAACTGCAAAATAGGGCGTTTTATTGCCTTATTCCTGTTTTTTTGTCACTCCATGAGCATGGTCAACTCGTCTTTGACCTGGTCGGGCACATTGACGCCCCGAAGAATGAGGCTGCGGTTCCATTCTCTGGTCTCGTCAGGGCGCATCGTGAAAAGCACTTCACGGAACTCCTCTGCCTCATCATCTGTGTAACTGTCTGACGGGCGGCCGCGGTAACGGTCCAGTTCCTCGTCGTCGAAATATACGATGTCTTTCGTCGCAGCCTCCATCATGCATTCCTGCTCGCAGCGGCTGTCATGACCGTTGCAGGTGCCACACGAAGGTGACGTCTGCACCGGTGCGGACACATGATGCCGTCCTATGGTGTATAGAACGTAGAAAAAGATAAGCAGGACGATGCAGACGACGAAAATAATCATGGCTCTTCGATGATGATGAAACCGGCTTGGCGCAGATGGTTCCAAAAATCAGGGTAGGATTTTGTCACGACCTCGGGGTTGTCAATGCGCATTCCCGGATAGAAGAATGCCGCAGGGGCAAAAGCCAGCGCCATGCGGTGGTCTTGATAAGTCTCTATCACAGGACAAACATCGGCTTCGCAGCGCTCACCGTCCCACACCAGTTCCTCGCCGTTGATGTCGCGTAGCACATAACCCAACTTGCGCATCTCGGCCTTCAATGCCACGATGCGGTCGGTTTCTTTGATTTTCAGTGTTGACAGTCCTTTGAAGTGGAACGGGATATTCAACAGTGCGCACGTCACGACAAAGGTCTGTGTCAAGTCGGGCTGGGTCTTGAAATCATAATCCAAACGGTTCAAAGGATGGGCGAAACGCTTCAGCCTGACGGTCGTTGGAACACCCAACTTCTTGTCTGCAAAATAGGTTTTGATACCTAACAGGTTGAAGAGATAGCGGCCCATGGAGTCGCCTTGTTTCGAACCGTCGGTCAAGCCTGTCATCTGTATCTCTGTCTCGTTGTCGGGAGCCAACATGGCTATCTCATACCAGTATGACGCTGAACTCCAGTCATTCTCAATGAAATAGGGTCTAGGCTGATAGGGCTTGGGCTCCACGGTGATGGTGTTGTGGCTGGTCCAATCCACAGACGCGCCGAAATCACGCATCGTGCACATCGTCAATTCGATGTAAGGCTTAGAGATGATATCGCCCGTCAGACGCAGTTCCAGTCCTTTCTTCAATACAGGACCAATCATCATCAGTGCAGAGATATATTGTGAACTGATATTGCCTGGCACCTCTATCATACCGCCCTCGAGCGGTTGACCGGTAATAAGCAACGGAGGATAGCCTGCATTGCCCGTATAGCGTATGTCGGCACCGAGAAAGCGCAAAGCATCCACCAGTATGCCGATGGGGCGCTGTTGCATGCGGGCTGTTCCCGTTAGAATATGTGTGCCCGGTGTCACTGCCAGATAGGCTGTCATGAAGCGCATGGCGGTGCCTGCCGCTTTAATATCTATTGTCTCGGGCATATCGCGCAAAGCGCGGATGATTACCTCGGTGTCGTCGCAATCCGATAAGTTTTCGGGCAACAGGCTGCCGCCCGTGAGTGCGTGAATAATCAAAGCGCGGTTGCTGATACTTTTCGATGCCGGCAATTGGATGGTTTCTTTGATTTTTTCAGGCGCAATAATTTGATATTTCATTCTGTTATTAGTTCATGTGAAGTGAGAAAAGTGAGGTTCGTGAGGTTTTGAGGTCATGAGGTGTGAATCACCTGTTTGAGAAGAAACAATACCCTCCCCGCGTGTGGGTCGTCTTCCCCCGACAAACGGTGGAACCGGGAGTGGGAGGATGGGGTGGGGGCTCCCAAGTGGATGGACGAGGAGGCCTCCCAATCTGCAAAGATAATACTTTTACTTTATATCGGCTTCTTTTTTCTAAACTTTTCAGTTCTTTTGTCTTATCTTTTGCAATAATAACGCAATTATGAAGCATTTTCGAAAAAAATAGCCTGAAAATTTTGTCATTTCCAAAAAACTGCTTACCTTTGCATCCGCAATTTAAGCAAGGATCGGGATTTAGCGCAGTTGGTAGCGCACACGTCTGGGGGGCGCGAGGT
>CAMJAO010000213.1 GCA_946403615.1 uncultured Prevotellaceae bacterium | reverse complement strand
GGCATGTGAATCCAAACGGTGACGTAACCTATGAGGAACTGAAGCCTGGCTGGACCGATTACCGCAAGACCGTGAATTACTCCACCCATGATGTTACATCGTACATGAGGCAGGGTGACAATGTCATCGGCGCCACCGTCACAGGCGGATGGTGGAGCGGAAGAATATCGGTAGGCTACTACGGGAACAAGCCCGTCGCATTTCTCGCCAAACTGGTGATCACATACGATGACAACAGCCAAGACGTCATTGTGACAGACCTGTCGTGGGCGACGAATAGCGACGGGCCTGTCGTACTCGGTGACATCTGGAACGGAGAAGAATACAACGCGACCCGAGAAGACGGATGGACCATGGGAGAGGTCAATCCTGACACATGGTCACCATGTGAATTATCAAAGGATTTTAGTGGTGACATCGTCTCAGTCATAGGAGCGGAGGTACATACTTTGCAAAATTATATACTACCGGTGAAGACAGTCAATATTTATGAGGGAAGCGAGAACACCGGCACGAATTATGGCATGGTACACTGTGTGGAACGCCATGACGGGCAGACGAGGTTCACACTGAGGAAAGGCCAGACTGCAGTAGTCGATTTCGGTCAGAACATGGCGGGATGGACACCTTTTCTCATCAAGGGAGGTCACGGAGTTAGGGTGCGCCTGCGATATGCGGAGATGCTGAACGACACCGGCTCAAAGAGCAGGGGCAATGACGGCCCCGGTGGCAGCCTCTATCTGGAAAACCTGCGGGAAGCACAAGCCACACTTTATTACACTTTCAGAGGCGACGGCGAGGGGGAAAGTTATTGTCCTTTCTCAACGTATTTCGGATTCCGTTATTGTGAAATTACAGCAGATGATGACATCGACGTAAAGGAAATTTACGGATTGCCTATCAGTTCGCAAACAGAATGCACAGGAACTGTACGTACAGATAACAGTTTGGTCAACCAACTTATCTCCAACATCCACTGGGGGCAACGCGGTAACCTGATCAGCATCCCCACCGACTGCCCGCAACGCAGTGAGCGGTACGGATGGACTGGCGACACCCAAGCCTTCTCGCGAACAGGCATGTACAATGCATCGACAGAGGCATTCTACCGCAATTACATGTCAGAACTGAGACACGGGCAGAATGAAAAAGGCGCTTACCCCCACATTTGCCCGCCTGTTTATGACTGGTTTGGCAGTGCCAGTTGGAGCGACGCCGGCATTATCATCCCATACAACCACTACCTGATGTATGCGGACAGGGAGTTGCTCAGAGAGCAGTTTCCTTCCATGGAGAAATACATGGACTGGTTGGCATCACAGAAAGAAGGCGGATGGCATTATCCCGGAGGCGGTGTCACTTACGGCGACTGGCTGGCATACGAGAAATGCAACAACCGCCATGTGAGTGTTGCCTACTATGCCAACGATGCCATGCTCATGTCGAAGATGGCACAGATGCTCAGCGACAGCGACAACGACGAATATGCGCAAAAAGCGACTCAATACCAGCGTCTCTACGAAAACATCAAAGATGAGTTTAACCTCCGTTACTGGAATTTGCAACCCAAGGAGAAAAAACAAGCGAATTATGTGTTACCATTGGCATTCGACCTGGTTGACGGTGAAAAGAAGGATTTAGCAAAGGTATTGTTGCAAAAAGCCATCAGGACAAATAATGGTCTGTTGTCAACCGGTTTTCTTGGTACATCGCTATATCTTCCTACGCTTTCGCGGTGCGATCTGACAAATGAAGCCTATAGCCTGCTGTTACAACGAGGGAACCCGTCGTGGTTATATAGCATCGACCAAGGCGCCACGACCATCTGGGAAAGATGGGACTCCTATACTGTGGATAAAGGTTTTGGCCCTGCAGACATGAATTCTTTTAATCATTATGCCTACGGCGCTGTAGGAGAATGGATGTACCGTTATATGGCAGGCATAGACACCGACGAAGCAGTACCAGGATTCCGTCACATCCTACTGAAACCCGAACTTGACATGCGCCGCAAATTGCCTGAAGGACAAGAGAGAATCTGGGAGGTAAGCGCTTCATATCTTTCGAATCAAGGATTGATTGTCTCAGCATGGAAAATGAATGAAGAAGGGGTAACAACTTACAATTGTTCCGTTCCAGCCAACAGCCATGCCACGCTGTATTTGCCTGTTTCGGCTTATGGCAATGACATCTATGAAGGAAACGTCAAGGCAGAAGACGCCGAAGGGGTAGAATACATGGGAATGGCTGACGGGAGGCGAGTCTATCATCTCACTTCAGGCAACTACTATTTCGTTGGAACCATGCCAGATAAAAGCATACTTCACTACGAAGCGTCCAAAAAGCCTGTCATCATAGACAGAGCCAATGGACTGATAAGGGTTGAGAGCGAATTCGTAGAATCCATCAGCATATATGACCTGAAAGGAAGATTGTTGATGTACTCCATCGGAAAAGACACGATGAATATATCGGAATTGCGACATGGAATCTATTTGGTGTACGCACTTTCTGACGAAGGTCGCAGTACAGTCAAGTTTATCAAGTAAATCTCTCTGCATTATATAAAGGATATATCATCAGAGGTTATTTAGGCATACACGCTATTGAATTGGAGCATGACATCATGCTGTTTAGCCATACGCCGGAGGTTAAGGATTGCATAACGCATACGGCCGAGGGCGGTGTTGATGCTCACATTGGTCGTCTCAGCAATTTCCTTGAACGACATGTTCTGATAGAAGCGCATGAACACAACCTCTCTTTGAGTGGGCGGCAGCATATTCATCATCTTCTTGACATCAGCAAAAACCTGTTCTGCCACAAACTGGTTCTCGATGCTTCCTTCAATCAGATCGCGCGAAGATATATTGGAGAGATCATTGTCTTCGGTCGGCTCAACAATCTTCTCAGCTTTCTGCTCACGATACCAGTCCATGATGACATTGTGAGCGATACGCATGATCCATGCGCCAAACTTTCCCGATGTGGTGTATTTACGTTGATGCAACTTCGTGATAACCTTGAAGAAGGTCTCTTGAAAGACATCATCAGCGGTATCGCGGTCATGTACCACGAACAGGATATATGAATATAACTTGGACTGATTTCGCGACAATAACAAATCAAATGCCCGATTATTCCCATCAATATATGCCAAAGCCAACTGTTCGTCGGTCATTGCAATGAGATTTTCCATTCCTTAAAGTATTAAAATTTAAGTAATGTCTTTTCTATAGGCGTACTAGTTTGAGATTGTTAATAAATGAAAAATATTTGTATTGTTGCGGGGCAAAATTACACGTTTTAATTTATTTGTGCAAATTTTTTGTTGGAAAATCGCTATTTTTTGCTCGTAACAGTCATAAAAACGAGAAAAAAATGATGTTTTAATTGTTTTTTCGTGAAAAAAAAGTGATTATTCTTAAAAAAATGAGTACTTTTGCATTGTTCAAGGTTCGCTATACGCGATGAAAAAGGGAATGGAGTGTAAATCTCCGACTGTCTCGCAGCTGTGAGTTTCCTTATATCCTGCAAGTAACGACGCCACTGGCCACGGCCGGGAAGGCATTTGCAGGTGGAACAAAGTCAGAAGACCTGCCTGAATGTATTTACCGTCATTTCTCGATGTAAGGGGTGCCGGAGCCAAAAAGAACAGATCAAGGACATGAGCAGGAATGTACCAGGTGCATTCTGTTTGTAAGTATACCGTATCCATAGCGATGGACCGTATGTGTATTATTATATAAGTTAAGTGAAAATTGGCGAGACCGGGAGGCCTCGCTTTTTTTTATCATAAAGCAGGTCCGCACGAACCTGCTTTATCTATTGATAGGTCAATAAATATCCTATATAGTACTTAGTTTACTTTCTAATGTAATCCAGCAAATAAATGGTGCCGGCATCTTCTTTGATATCCAGAGTCGGCACATACTCTTCCAGTCTTGTGATACCACTTGCTTTGTCTACATAAAAATAGACAAACGATCCAGTATAACTACGGAATATTACCTGATACTCAGAATCTGTCTCCTCGCCCATCTTTACATACATGATGGAAGGATTGTCTTTTGCGACACTCCAATCATACCTATCATGGCAATAGTTGTTTATTCCTTCATAGGCCATGTCTTCTGTAATTTTACTTTTAGAGGTACTTGTGCTTTCACTTACCTCTGGAGACTTTTTGACTTCAAGACTATCCGATTGAGTTTTTATAGAGTCTTGCATTTCCGTTTGAGATTCAGATGTTTTTGACAATTCTGTTTTGTTTTTATTGCATGAGCATAAAAACAAGGCAATAAATGCGAATAAA
>CAMJAO010000212.1 GCA_946403615.1 uncultured Prevotellaceae bacterium | reverse complement strand
ACACCACCTACACCATCGATTTCAGCGATGCCATCAGCGACAACAACGAGGGCAACCCTCTGGGAAATTTCACCTATAGTTTCTCTACCGGCGGAGAGATTGACACATTGGAGATAAGCGGTTATGTGGTCGAGGCCATGAACATGGAGCCGATCAAGGGCATACTCGTGGGATTGTATGACAATTTGGCCGACAGCGCCTTTAAGACACAGCCGTTGCTCAGGGTGTCGCGCACAGACAGTAGAGGGCATTTCGTCATCAAAGGCTTGGCCGAGGGACAATACCGCGTCTTTGCGCTGCAAGATGCCGACGGTGACTACCGCTTCTCACAAAAAAGCGAGAAACTGGCATTCAACCACGACATCATCACCCCGACGTGCAAACCCGATGTCAGACAAGACACCATCTGGCGCGACTCTCTGCACATAGAAGACATCTTACAAACGGGTTATACCCATTTCCTGCCCGATGACATCGTGCTACGGGCATTTACCGAACAGCAGACCGACAGGTATCTGGGAAATAAGGAACGGGCCAACCCTGAACGGTTCAACCTCTTCTTCAGTTACGGCGACAGCATCCTGCCCGAGATCGAGGGCCTGAACTTCGACGCCGCCAACGCCTTCCTTGTAGAGCACACCCCGCAGCGCGACTCGCTCACCTATTGGCTGCGCGATTCCGCCCTCATCAACCAGGACACACTGCGCATGGCTCTGAAATTCCACTCCACGGACAGCCTGGGCCAACTGGTGTGGCAGCATGACACGCTCAATATCTTGTCGAAGGTGCCCTATGAGCGCAGGATGAAGGAATTGGCGAAAACACGCGAGAAATGGGAGAAACGCCAAGAGAAAGCCAAGAAGAAAGGACAGCCCTTCCAGACGGAAATGCCGGTGCCCTTCCTTGAAATCAAAGGCAATTCAAAGGATATGAACCCCGATGACTGCTTCCGTTTCAACGTAGATTATCCTTTGGCATACATCGACACCACCGCCATACATCTCTATGAGAAAGCGGACTCGACGTGGGAGGACATCGGATACCATATGTCGCCGCAGGGAGGATATCGCAACCGGAATGCCGGCGAAGTGAAACGATTCTACCAGATAACACCCAACACCCCCGACGAACGGTGGACCGAGGGGTATGAATACAGTTTTGAGATAGACTCGGCTGGCATCGCCGATATTTACGGTCATGTGAACAACAAATATAAGCAGGGAATAAAAATGAAAACCGAGGATGAATACACCACCATCACCCTGCAATTGACCGGCACAGACAAACCATGCGTGGTGCAACTGCTCGACGGACAGGACAAACCCCTGAAAGAGCAAACGAGCAATAAGGGCACCGTCTTCTTCCGATATGTCAAACCGGGTATCTATTACCTAAGAGCCTTTGAGGACGACAACAACAACGGCATCTGGGACACAGGCAACTACGACGCCGACCAACAGCCGGAAGCCCTGTATTACTATCCCGAAAAAGTGGAGTGTAAAGCGAAGTGGACAGTGGAAAAGACCTGGGTGCTCACCAACGGAAACAGTGAACATCTGAAACCAGGTGCCATCACCAAGCAAAAAGCGGAAAAAGAAAAGAAAATCAAACAACGGAATATCGACCGAGCCAATAAACTTGGCATTGAATACATACCTAAAACAGTATATAAATGAAACAGAAAAGATTTTTCATCGCCTTGTGCGTAACGCTGCTCTCATTGACCACGTCACATGCGCAGTGCACAATGAATAACACGGCTTTCCAATCAGGGGAGTATCTGACATACAACCTCTACTTCAACTGGAAATTCGTATGGGTAAAAGTGGGTGTCGCATCCATGTCGACCGTAAAAAGCAACTATCAGGGCAAAGAAGCCTACAGATGCAGCCTGATAACAAGGGGAAACGGCAAACTCGACGCCGTATTCACCATGCGCGACACGCTGCTCTCATACCTCTCGACACAACTCGTTCCCCTTTATTTCCGTAAAGGAGCCGAAGAGGGCAAGCACTACACCATAGACGAGGTGTTCTATACCTATACCTCTGACAGGTGCAACATGAGGATGTTCCGCAAGAAAGACAAGAATCCTGGTAAATGGACCAACGCCAGTGACAAAAGATGTGTGGTTGACATGCTCAACCTCTTCATCCGAGCCCGCAATTTCGACAACTCAAAATGGCAACCGGGTTACACGCTCAAACTGCCAGTGGCCGACGGTAACGGTGTGGAAGAAGCAACACTGAAATATAATGGCAAAGAGACCATTAAAGGCGACAACGGCGTGAAATACCGCTGCCTGAAACTCACCTACACCGAATACAGCAAACGGAAACGGAAATGGCGTGAACTGGCCACATTCTATGTCACCGACGATGCCAACCATATCCCCGTGAGAATAGACATGAACCTTAATTTCGGCTCAGCCAAGGCATTTGTCACCAACATCAAAGGTAACAGAAACACCATCACGGCAACGACGAAATAAGAACTCCAAAACCCTCCCCTGCCCTCTCCAAAGGGAGGGAGTGGTAAGGGGCAAAAGGTTAAAAGCAAGAGATGTGTCAAAAACACTAAACCCTCTACACTCAACCCTAAACCATTAGAGGACCATTGTCTTTAACTTCTCAGCGAACGCAGTGAGCGATAACTTCTTTAACTTCCTTAACTTCTTAAAATAATGACGAAGAAAAAGGTATTTTGGGTTTTATTTCTCACCTTTATCGTGCTTGTGATACCCTTCTTGGATATCTACGACTTCAACACGAAAGGTGAGCCGCGTGAAGCCATCGTATCGTACAATATGTTGGAGTCAGGCAACTGGATACTTCCGCGCAACAGCGTGGGAGAGATAGCCTATAAACCTCCTTTCTTCCATTGGTGTATCGCTGCGGTGTCATACGTCTGGGGCGAAGTGAACGAGTTCACCTCGCGTCTGCCGTCTGCCGTCGCTTTCATCTCGCTGTGTCTGCTCACCTTCTCGTTCTTCGCCAAACGGCGTAATATGTTCACGGCGCTGCTCACCGTGGTCATCTGTTTCACCTGCAATGAATTTCACCGACAAGGATTCAACTGCCGTGTGGATATGATGCTCACGTTCTTCACCGTCACTGCCATGTACCGCCTGTATCGGTGGTATGAGCGCGGCATGAAGGGCGTGCCGTGGGTGGCTGTGCTGATGATGAGCCTGGGCGTGCTCACCAAGGGTCCCATAGGCACACTGCTGCCCTGTCTGGTCACGGGTGTGTTCCTGCTGATGAGACGGGTCAATTTCTTCAAGGCTCTGCTGTGGATGTGCGCCATAGGAATACTGTCGCTCATCATACCCGCTTTCTGGTATTATGCCGCTTATCAACAGGCCGGACAGGAGTTTCTCGACCTGGCGATGGAGGAGAATGTAGGCCGCATGACCAACACGATGTCCTATCAGGTGCACACCAACCCGTGGTATGCCAATATCCTTTATTTGTTGGTCGGTTTCCTGCCCTGGGTCATCCTGCTTGTCATCTCGCTGTTCACCCTACCCTACCGGACATGGCGCGAGAAGATGAAACAAAAAGACAAACCGGAGAACAGTGTCTGGAAACGCATCAACACCTGGTTGAAAGAGGGCGACCCCATCATCGTCTACTCACACGCCGCCGTGGTGGTCATCTTCATCTTCTATTGCATACCCGATTGTAAGCGCAGCGTCTATCTGATGCCGATGTATCCGTTCTTGGCGTTCTTCATCGCCAGATACATCTATTGGCTGGTGGATCACCGCAACAAGTCCATCAAAATCTACGGCGGATTCATATCCATCCTCGGCATGATGCTCATCACCATTCTGGTGGTGAACCAGTTCATCCATATCCCCGACAGTTTCTTCCACGGACGCCGGGCACAAAACAGCATCGACATGGTGCACCAACTCCACTCCATCTGGAATGTATGGTCGTGGGTGCAGATAGCCATCCCCTGCCTGCTGTGCGCCTATTGGTGGAAATGGCTCCGGGGCGAGAAATCATCGTATCACCGCCATGTGCTCGACATCATTCTCATGACCGTGGCTCTGTATATCCCCATCGACGCCGTGGTGAAACCCGCAGCGCTCAACGCCCAGTCGGTCAAGCACATCGCCATGGAGGTTGAGCAGAAGGTGCCGAGGGGCGAAGGCGACCTCTATGAGTATATCGAAGACGGAGAACGGGCGAAAGGCGACCCCGTCCATTTCTTCGAACTCAACTTCTACATGCGCGACCGCATCGGGCTCTTCACCTCCAAACCCGAAAAGGGATACCTGCTTATTGGTGCCAACGACGCCGAACTGCGGC
>CAMJAO010000211.1 GCA_946403615.1 uncultured Prevotellaceae bacterium | reverse complement strand
AAAAGAGATAAAGCAGAGGAAAATCTCAAGAACAACCTCTTTAATATACATGAAGAGGTGAAAAAACTCGAGGTGACCTACCGTTCGCTCGACTCTTTCTTTGCCAACGCAGGACAGGGAAAAATCGACTGTATCACTCTGATGAATGTCAACAAAGAGGAACTCTCTGAGCATGATTCGGAAGATACTGTAGCAATTCGCGAGGAACTTGAGCGCTATTATGACCGCCTCAATCTCAAAAACAACTACAGTCTGCTTGTTGTACCCGGCTATCTTGGCGACGCCGTTACAGTGAGAATGTGGTCCGACACCGCTTATCGTAATAAAGTGCTCATGGTCACAGACTTCAAGGACAGTCAGAACTTCAGCATGTTGAAAGATGAACTCGATGATGCTGAACTCCAAGGACAGGACGCTCATCTGGCCAATGTCGTTATGACTTGTAACTACCTGCTCGGACGTAAAAAGTCAGAACTGGCCGATGAGGACGATGACCTCTATATCCCCGGCTCGGCTGCCCTTGCTGGCAGAATGACCAACACCGATGAGATTGTCATCGCCCAAGGAGCTGCTGGTAAGAAATACGGCACACTCAGCAATGTGAAAGGTGCAAGACTTGACCTGAGAAAATCTGAAATAGCCGCACTCATCGACCAGGGCGTCATTCCCATGGTTGAAGAGGACGGACGTACCATGGCTTTCTCAAATCGTTCCCTTTACAACGGTGCAACTCTTGGATTGCAAGAGTATCCTATCGTCCGCGTGTTCGACTGGATTGGAAAGGTGTTCCAGAATTTCTTCAACGATGAGGCCTTCGTCAACTGGAACTCTCAGGTTAAGGCTGAATTGCAACAGGCAGTTCACGATTTCCTCAGCGACTACAAAGGACCGGGCAAACTCATCGAGAACTACAGTCTTAAAGGCATCAATCAGGATCCCAAAACTAAAGACATCAACATTCAGGTAGAACTCAAACCTTTCTTTGCCGCCAAGAACTTCCTCATCGAACTGACAGGTCATAATGGCACGGCTGGTGTTGATTGGGACCAGAGCGTCAAATAATCTTTATCATTTACACCTTATTAATATTATTCATCTTAATTAACCCAACTAATTATGGCAACAAGAACAGCAACCATCAATGCAGATGGCATTAAAGAGCGCGAGGTTTTATACGTTAAGTATGAACTCAACCAGCAGACCGATGTGGAAGGACAGCCCACAGGTACTACTCGTGGCGGTAAAATCACCGTGAAAGTGAAATCTACTGACGATGGCAACACCGATATTCTTGAGTGGATGATTGACACATACATGAGCAAGAGCGGAACTATCTCTTTCCCCAACCGCCAAGGTGGTGAAATGAAGAATCTCCAGTTCAAGGAGGGATATGTCGTGGAATACGCTGAGACTTACGACTCAACCAATGCTCTGCTTCAATTTGAGGAGTTCACTATTTCTGCTAAAGAAATCCAAGTTGGTAATGCACGTCACAACAACCGTTGGACCATCGACAACTAATCACATCTTTGCTATGCGTGTTGGGGGCATAATAACCCTCAACACGCATACTCTCGTACCTCAAACAGTAGAGTATGCTGCTGTGTCACAGTAGCCTCTTCCACTTTCAAACCTCAAACCTCAAACCTAAATGGCCATACAAGGAAAACTAAAAATCGGTGGCCGCACATATAGTGTGGTAGAGTGCTCTTATGAGTTCAGCCAGGCCATCGACGACACAGGAAAACCCACATCGCGTCCCAAAGGAGGTACCATCACCTTCACAATGCCTTCATCGAGCGACGACGACCTTTTCTTCTACCGTTGGATGTTCAGCAAAACGGAGATTCAGGCTGGACAGTTCCGGTTTGTCGTCTTCTCCAACGAGAACAAGCGTAGTTATAAAACGGTGGACTTCATTAATGCCTATTGTGTAGGATTGAAAGATTATTTCAACGACAACGATAGCCGTTTGATGTACACCACGGTAACTATCAGTGCCCAAATCATTAGAATAGGCTCTCTCGATAGTGCCATTTTCAACAACGAGTGGTCAACTGATTCATAGTCTTACACCCCGTACTTACTTCTTCATCCGTTGTGTATGCTGCTATGCATAGCAGCAAAACCTCAAACCTCAAACCTCAAACCCTAACAAGCATGTCAATCTCCATCCGCGACATATCCATATCCATCGGTGGCTCCGTTTCTACCAAGTTCGACATCGACTTGGGTGGGGCGAAATACCGGCTGGACAATTTCACGCTCGCACAGCGGCTCATGTCATATAACACCCTCTCATTCTCCATGCATAAAGCCGACCCCGAGGAGGACGTCAGTGACGCGGAGTTCGCGGTCTGTGGACATATTATCGGCAAGGAGATAAACCTGTCGATTATGACCGACAACATCGAGAACCTCTCGTTGCACGGCGATGACAGTAAAACGGCCGACATCGAGTTCAAAGGGGTTATAGTCTCGGCGTCTGGCAGCAGAAGCGGCAGCGAATACGAAATTCGCGTTGAGGCATGCGGATGGGAAGTCTTGCTTGAAGACCATCCTACATGTAAGTCATATGAGCAGATGGCGCTCAATGATATCGTCAATGATGTCATAAGTGATTATTCTGACCACATCGACGCTGAAGTAAACGCACGTTTTACCGAAAACATACCTTATTGCGTGCAATACAACGAGTCGAACCTGCAGTTCCTCATCCGGCTTGCCATCCGTTATGGCGAATGGTTCTATAATGACGGAGTGAAGATGGTGTTCGGACAATTGGTGCCACAGGATAATGTCCGCCTCGCTTATCCCAGTCAGGATATACCTTCTTATAATGTGGACCTTAAAATCGACCATCTTGCCTTTAACCATGTGGCATCGTCATATAACGCTTACGACGCCAATCAGAAGGACGCGCTCGGTGAGATGCAGCGGTCATATAACAAACTGTGCGACGAAGTATTCAACATTTCGCAGGAGTTGTTTACCAAAGCCACTCTGCAAAACCTCCATTCAGGCGGCTTTTCTGATGAAGACGGACGTGAGACCATCCTCAATATCTCCACCAAAACTGAAGGACGTGGTCTAAAGGCAGGAATGCTCACTTATTCGGGCAACACATACTGTTCGAAACTCAAAATAGGCGGGACGCTTGTCATTGAGGATAATTTTATCAGCAATGCCTCATCGAATACCAAAAGCCCCGTCGACCAAGATGAGATTCTTATCACAGGACTGACCCATCATTTCACCGCCGACGAGACATATAGCAACCATTTTGTAGGCATACCTTCTGTGTGTGATTATCCCCCATACCAGAACAGCGATGTCTATCCCGCTGCGCCGTCATGCCGGGCCAAAGTTAAGGATAATGAAGACCCGCAGCACCTCGGGCGCATACGCGTGCAGTTCGATTGGCAGGCCCAGCTGGATGAAGGCATGATGACACCATGGCTTCGCATGGCTCAACCCTATGCCGGAGGAGGGAAGGGCTTCTCGTTCATCCCCGAGATTGACGAGGAGGTGATGATAGACTTTGAGGGAGGCAACGCCGAGAGGCCATATGTCAAAGGCACACTCTACAACGGTGTGGCCGATCCCGACAGTGCGTGGCTGCCCGGTGACAACCAAGTGAAGGCCATACGTACCCGCAACGGACATACCATCGAAATATGGGACAAGGGCGAGGGCGGATATATTCGTATCTATGACAACGAGAAAGAGAACTACATCCTTACGTTCTCGACCGATGAACAACTCATAAAACTCGAATCTACTGGCAACATCGAACTGTATGCCAAAAACGACATTATCCTCGAGGCTGGACATGATATCAAGACCACTGCTGGCAATGATTCCATCCATCATGCCGACAACGATGTGAAAGTCGATGCCGGCAATGACATGGACCTCCACGCCGCACATGACCAGACGCGTTCAGCCGATAACGACATACGCGAACACGCTGGAAACGACCGTTCGGCCAGCATCGACCGTAATGACTCGCTCCATGTCAGCGAGAACCAGCACACAGAGGCTGGCGACAACATGAATGTCAAGGCGAAGAACAAACTCCAAGTTCAAGCCACAGACATTCGCATCGAGGCTCAGAGCAAACTCGAGGCGCAGGCGGCACAAGTCAATCAGAAAGCATCCTCAACCATGGCCCTCAACGCCAACGCCTCCATCGACATCAAAGGCGGAATGGTGAAAGTCAATTAAGGCTGAGTGTTGAATGATTAGTGTCCTAAGCATCTCTCTTCCCCCTTGCCACCGCCCCTTTTTACTTTTATACTTTTAAATGGCTGATTCCTTCGTAACTTCCACCGCTACCCTCCAGTGTAGCTTCG
>CAMJAO010000210.1 GCA_946403615.1 uncultured Prevotellaceae bacterium | reverse complement strand
GCCGCACGAAGAAAGGTGAGGAAAAGAGTGCCAACGATTACTTCCTTGCCGGCAACACCCTGACATGGTGGGCCGTGGGTGCCTCTCTGATTGCAGCAAACATCTCTGCTGAGCAGTTTATCGGTATGTCGGGTACAGGTTATGCCGACGGTATCGCCATTGCCGCTTATGAAGTGATGGCCGCCGTGACGTTGGTGGTCATTGGTAAATTCCTGCTGCCAGTAATGCTGAAGCGCAAAATCTTCACCATACCTCAGTTCCTGCGTGAACGTTATAATGACGGCGTAGGTCTGGCCTTCTCCGTACTTTGGCTGTTCCTTTATGTGTTTGTGAACCTGACCTCCGTGGCATGGCTTGGCGCTTTGGCTATCGAGCAGATTCTTGGACTGAACGGCATTGTTGTGAGCATCTTCGGCATGGAGGTATCAATGCGAATGATTATCATTCTGCTGTTGTTCCTCATTGCAGGTACCTATTCGATCTATGGCGGTTTGGCCTCCGTGGCTTGGACCGACGTGATGCAGGTGACCTTCCTGGTGGGTGGTGGTTTGATTACCGCCTACATGGCTCTGAAAGAAATGGGTATCGCTATGGGTACCGACGCTTTTGGCGCTTTAGGTCAAGTGTATAACGACATGACAACAGGAGCCAACGCTCAAGATGTACACTTCCACTTGGTCATCCAAGAGAGCCACAACTCTAGTGCCTTCGCCAATGTGCCGGGTATCGCTGCCGTGGTTGGTGGTGTATGGCTCACCAACTTGGGTTACTGGGGCTTCAACCAGTATATCATCCAGAAGGGTCTTGCTGCCAAGAACGTGGATGAAGCCAAGAAAGGTTTGATTTTCGCTGGTTTCCTGAAGATTTTGATTCCGTTTATTGTAGTATTGCCGGGCATCTGCGCATATTATATCTTCAAACATCCCGAAATGTTCAGCGGTCTGGACCTGCAAGGTACTATCGACAAGAGTGACGAGGCCTATCCTTGGCTTATCCGCAACTTCACCCCGCCGGTGATCAAGGGTCTGTCGTTCGCTGCTCTGGCTGCCGCCATCATCTCATCGCTGGCTTCTATGTTCAACAGCACCTCTACGCTCTTCACGATGGATATTTATAAGAAATACATCAACAAAGACGCTAAGGACAAGCAGTTGGTGAAAGTGGGCCGTATGGTGGCTGTGACCGCCCTTATCATCGCCCTCATCGCCGTGAAGCCTTTGCTGGGTGGTCTGGACCAGGCATTCCAATACATTCAGGAGTATAGCGGATTCATCTATCCCGGTATCATCATCGTGTTCGGTCTGGGTCTGCTCTGGAAACGCGCTTCTTCGAAAGCCGCTGTATGGACAGCCATTTTGACCATCCCGATGGGTGTGCTGTTCAAGGTATGCTTCCCCGATGTTGCCTTCCAATTCCGTGCCGGCTATATCTTCATCATCTTGGTCTCTTTCTTCATCATGGTAAGTTACTTCGACAAGAAGTACGTGAGTGCAGAAGAACCTCAGGCTGGTGACAAGAACAAGATGCTGATGTGGTCAAAGATTTTGGGTTGTATCGGTATCTTGATGATAGTGGCTGGAGCCATCGTTGTTGCCATAGGCGCCACACACGGTGTGAAAGACCCGGACGGCAACCTTATCGACTATCTGAACGACATCGGTTTCCAAGCCTTCATTTTCTTCGGTGTACTGGTAGGCTGCAATGCTATATGGTTGTATAGCAATGCAAAAGACAAGGTGCAGGACGAGAAAGCCCTGCCCGTGGACTTGAGCCTGTTCTCCACTACGAAAGGTTATACCTGGGGCACCATTGGCATATGTGTCATCACTTTCCTGCTTTACGCACTGCTCTGGTAAGATATGACAAGATTTTATTCAGAACACACAAAATATTTTGTGTCTGTTGACTGTATCGTCTTCGGCTTCGATGAGGGGAAATTAAAACTCCTCATCGGACGCCGGCAGATGGATCCGGGCCGTGGCGAATGGTCGCTCTATGGCGGATTTGTCCGTGATGACGAGGGACTGGAAGAGGCGGCCCACCGCACCTTGCAAGAATTGACGGGTTTGAAGAAGATGTACCTGAAACAAGTAGGTGCTTTCGGTGCCATCGACCGTGACCCGGGTGAGCGAGTGATAACCGTAGCCTACTGCGCGCTTATCAATGTGAAGGACTATGACTCGCGTCTCCTTGAAGAGCATCAGGTAAAATGGGTGAGTCTGGACGAGATGCCTACGCTCTATTCCGACCATAGCGAGATGGTACGCAAGGCACTGAATCTGCTTCGCCGTCGCATCGCGACCGAACCGTTGAGTTTCAACCTTCTGCCCGACCTGTTCACCTTGACTCAGTTGCAGAAAGTGTATGAGGCAATCCTCGGCTCCGAGATTGACAAGCGCAATTTCCGCAAACGCATCAAAGCCTTCGATTTCATCGAGAAGACCGAACTGATAGACAAGCTGACCTCGAAACGAGGTGCCGCTCTCTACCGTTTCAACAAAAAGGCATATGGTGCAGACACAACATTCAAATTATAATCAATAACCTTAATCATATACAATCGTGTTAGAAGAACTCAAAGAAAAAGTATTTCGTGCTAACCTCGACTTGGTGAAGCACAACCTGGTCATTTTCACATGGGGTAATGTTTCCGGTATCGACCGCGAGAAAGGTCTTGTGGTCATCAAGCCCTCAGGTGTGGATTATGACGTGATGAAAGCCTCGGATATGGTCGTCGTCGACCTTGAGACAGGCAAAGTGGTGGAAGGCGACCTCAACCCGTCGAGCGACACCCCCACACACCTTGTATTATATAGGGAATTTCCAGAGTTGGGCGGCATCGTGCATACGCACAGTACCTATGCAACAGCATGGGCACAGGCCGGTTTGGATATCCCCAACATCGGAACGACCCACGCAGACTATTTCCACGACTGCATCCCCTGCACCGACGCGATGACTGAGGACCAGATGCCCGAGTACGAGAAAGAGACGGGCGTGGTAATCGTGAACCGTTTCCGTCGCGACAATATCAACCCGGTCCACACACCTGCAGTGCTGGTGAAAAACCACGGTCCGTTCTCATTGGGCAAAAACCCCGATCAGGCCGTGTATCACGCTGTGGTGGCAGAACAGGTGGCCAAGATGGCTTTCATCTCTTTCACCGTCAACCCTGATACGAAGATGAACCCGTTGCTCATTGAAAAACATTTCAGCCGCAAGCACGGACCCAATGCGTATTACGGCCAAAAGAAAAAGTAGCCCCATCTATCACCTCCCCGAATGGAGAAGACGACAGATGACTACTATAAAAAACATTCAAAACACTTAATAACTAAGGACCCATGCCCCTGTATCGGTCTTCCCCCCCGGGGGATAAGAGGGGGGCTTAAAATTCATGACTAAAGCATTTGAAAATTTAGAGATTTGGTGGGTGACTGGTGCACAGTTGCTCTATGGAGGTGACGCTGTTGTACAAGTGGACGGTCACTCTAAAGAGATGGTAAAAGGACTGAACGAAAGTGGCATCATACCCATCAAAGTAGTTTATAAAGGCACGGCAAACAGCAGCAAAGAAGTGGAAAACGTGATGAAAGCCGCCAACAATGATGAGAAATGCGCCGGTATCATCACTTGGATGCACACCTTCTCGCCCGCTAAGATGTGGATTAAAGGATTGCAGGATCTGCAGAAGCCCCTACTCCACTTCCACACACAATACAACGCCGAGATTCCTTGGGATACGATGGACATGGACTTCATGAACCTGAACCAGAGTGCTCACGGTGACATCGAGTTCGGACACATCTGCACCCGTATGCGTGTACCCCGCAAAGTGGTCTGCGGTTACTGGAAGAGTGAGGAAGCCCAGAAGAAGATTGCCGTATGGGCACGCGTGGCAGCCGGTGTCGCTGATGCCAAGAACGTACGTTGCCTGATGTTCGGTATGAATATGAACAACGTGGCCGTGACTGATGGCGACCGTGTGGAGTTTGAACAGCGTCTGGGTTATCACGTCGATTATTATCCCGTGAGCAGCCTGATGGAATACTTTAAGAAAGTGACTGACGCCGAAGCCGACGCATTGGTCGAGGAGTACAAAAAACTCTATACCATCAAGATAGATGAGAGTGGCGAAGAGGTGTACTGGGAGAAAGTGAAGAACGCCGCCAAAGCAGAGATTGCCCTTCGTCGCGTTTTGGAAGATGAGGGTGCCACCGCTTTCACGACCAATTTTGACGATCTGGGTGACGCGGATATCAATGACCCCAACTTCGTAGGTTTCGACCAGATTCCTGGTCTTGCCTCACAGCGTCTGATGGCCGAAGGTATCGGTTTCGGTGCTGAAGGTGACTGGAAGACCG
>CAMJAO010000209.1 GCA_946403615.1 uncultured Prevotellaceae bacterium | reverse complement strand
CCGTAACAGCATCAACTTGAGTGTCAGGGTCGTCAACAGTTTTCATCACGCTGAGCGCGATATCGTTGGCGCCCTCCTTGAAGAGTTTCTTTCCAATGAATTTCTTCTGCCACTCTTCGTTGTCTTTGATTTCAGCACCCAGACCGGCAGTTTCACTGTCATGGTTGAAATATGCGCCAAAGACCGTCTGTTTGTCAGCATCAAGCGCCACATAACCGCTGATGGCACCCCAAAGGCCCATGCCATAGACAGGGATAACATATTTCACCTGACCATCGACCTCGCAATTAAACACAGCCAATTTACCAGCCTTATAGTCGCCACTGTTGAGTTTGAAACCATGATTCTCATTGCCATCAATGGATTCTTCACCCAGCACGTTGTCGCTCTTGACCACTTCTTTGTATTTCTGCTCAGCCAATGCGTCGTTCAAATCACGGATATTCAGAGCATAAAGAATCTGCTTTTTCTTGTCAAGCGCCACATTCTCTTTTTGTTTGTTTTCCAATCCCTTGGAAACAAAAGCCAAGAGAAACGCGACAATCACGACAAGTATGACCGAATAGATGATTGTATAAACATTGGAATTGGTGTTCAATCCCTTTTTATTCTCATTTCCCATATCGCATGATTATTTAGAGTTGAGACGTTTAGCACGCTTGGAGATATTACGCTGAACCACGCAATAGTCAATCAGCGGCGCAAACATATTCATAAAGAGGATAGCCAGCATCATGCCCTCGGGATAACCGGGATTCATCACACGAATGATGATAGCCAACGCACCGATAATGAAACCGTAGAAATACTTTCCGGTCTCGGTACGGGCACTGGTCACAGGGTCGGTAGCCATAAAGACAGCACCGAAGGCAAATCCGCCCAAAATGAGATGCTCATAGAAAGGAATAGAGGTCTGACCGGTAGCCTGGAAAATCAATCCCATGACAACACCACCGACAAACACGCTGAGCATGGTCTTCCATGAAGCGATGCCGGTAACAAGCAGGATCACTGCACCGATGGCAATAGCAATGATGCTAGTCTCACCGATAGAACCGGGAATGAAACCGGTAATCATATCGCAAATGGAGGCATCGGGAGCAGCACCAGCACCGATTTGTCCGAGCGGTGTGGCCTGAGTGAAGGTATCCACGGCATTCAGGTCATTACCCAGACCGAAGATCTTGTCAGTGGAAACCCAAACGGTGTCACCACTCATCTTCTGAGGATAGGAGAAGAAGAGGAAGGCACGCGCCACGAGCGCCACATTGAATATATTCATGCCCGTGCCGCCGAAAATTTCTTTGGCGAAGATAACAGCAAAGGCACAAGCCAGCGCCAGAATCCACAAGGGGCAGTTGACCGGCACAATCAGCGGGATAATAATACCCGATACGAGGTAACCCTCTTGAATCTCCTCGCCTTTCCATTGTGCCCAGGCAAACTCGATGCCCAAACCAACGATATAACTGACGAGGATTTTGGGTAGCACGGCGAAGAATCCATAGAAGAAGATGCTGAAGAATCCAGCATCAGCCAATGCGTTTCCTCCTGCATGTAAATAGTTTTGATAACCCACATTATACATACCAAAGAGCATGGCTGGCATCAATGCGATGACCACAATGCTCATGATGCGCTTCGAGTCGATGGCATCATGGATATTCACACCACTTTTAGCGGTAGTGTTCGGCACGTATAAGAAAGTCTCAAATCCATCAAAAAGACTTTTGAAGGCATGCAATTTACCCTCTTTTTCAAACGAGGGTTTTATCTTGTTCAGATAATTTCTTAATGCGCTCATATCGTTATGCGTTTTCTTTACGTAACATATTCAAACCTTCCCTGACAATGCGCTGAAGTTCAAGTTTTGACGAGTCAACGAACTCCGCCACGGCAAAATCTTCGGGAGCCACCTCATAGATTCCCAGTTGTTCCATTTTGTCGATGTCGCCAGCGATGATGGCCTTAATCAAATACTCGGGATAGATGTCCATCGGGAACACACGGTCGTACTCGCCACTCATAATCATGTGGCGCTCACCACCTTTAACCCGGGCGTCGAGGGTATATTCCTTTTTCTTTCCGAACAACCAACTGAAATAACTTCTGTTGGCAGAGAAATCCTTGAAACGGGGCATAATCCATCCGATAAATTCATCTTTGTCATCGCCCTCGGGAATCACAGTTATTTCAGAAGTGTGAGCACCGACGAAACCGTCAATTGTCACGGGTGAGCCAGTCAACGGGTTACCATCGATAATGCGGACATGCTCAGTAGCGGTCAACTGATTTTCCAAGACGGGTTTGAGCGGCTGCCCGACACAAACCTCTACATAAGCGGGTTCTTTAACACAACTGCCGGCAACAGCGACTTTCTTACGCAAGTCAACATGTCCAGTGAGGAACAACCTGCCGAAGAAAATCACCGCAGACGGGTCCACCGTCCATATCGTCTCCCCTTTGTTAACAGGATCGAGGTGGTTGACATGTACTCCCACGTTACCAGCCGGGCAAGGACCGTCAAAAACATTCACCTCAACATTCTTCGCCTGCAACAGGGCACTTGCGGTCTGTTTGGCACCGATACCGAGATAGGTCTTCTCAATCTTAGAGAGTGCGGTCAATCCTGCCTGAAACGCATCTTCATTGCCCTCAAGTTCGAACTCGAAATCAGCAGCCAAAGGCATATCGCGCAATGCGCTGACGAAAATAGCCTTGGGCGCGGCAACAGGATTGGCAGATACTGCATAAGGCAATTGATTGATGTAACCAAAAAGACCGGCCTCCAAGAGATGCGCGCACACCTCTTCGCCAGTCATTTTCTCAACATCTTTCTTGCCAAAATCTTTCCACTGATTCGTGGCATCGGCTTGGATGCTAACGCTCAGCAGTTTTCTCCGATCACCCCGCACCACGGCACTCACCGTTCCGCTGACGGGCGACGCGAACTTCACTTCAGGAAATTTCTTATCCACAAATAGAGGGTCGCCAGCCAGCACCTTATCGCCTTCCTTGACCACCACCTTGGGAGTCATGCCGACCAAGGCGTCGGGGAGGAGAGCGAAACGGCCATCAGACTTTACGGGCACGAGTTTCTTCTCAGCCTTACCCTTCAAATTGATGTCTAAGCCTTTCCTTAACTTAATAACATTTGACATAAGAATTATGATTTAATTACCATTAATTACCGCTGGAAATAATCATGTTAACGCTATAACACTAAATTTTCTGCAAAAATACGAAAAAAGACCTAAAATGAAAAGAAAATGGGATGATTTATTGACAATTAAATTGAAAAATTGATTTTTACAGAAGATTTTGCCAGCTTAAGGACCAAATCGTGTATTTCACTCGGTTTGCATTATTTTTACATAAAATAAGCGGCACCTCGGTTATAAAAATGAAAAAAAAGATTTTTCATTTTGTATTTCACTCGGTTTGCATTATTTTTGCCAAAAATTTGGAGTTATCAAACGATTGAGCCATATCATTCGGATCGTACTATGGACCATTATCGGTTTCATAGCGGGTTTATATGTTCTGTTGCGCATACCTGCGATACAGAACTATCTTGGCGATGTGGCAGCCAATATGCTATCCGAAAAAATCGGTTCAAAAGTAGAAGTGGGCCGTCTGGACATCGGATTGAACCGTATCACGATGGATGATGTGCAAATTTATGACCAGAAAAGCCATAAGATGCTCGGCGCCACCCGTCTATCCGCAAAAGTGGAAATTTTGCCTTTGCTGAAAGGGGACATCTCCATCGCATCGGGGCAGATTTTCGGTTTGAAGCTGAACCTATATCGCCAAACGCCCACAACACCACTCAATTGCCAATACGCTTTAGACTCATTGAGCAGCAAGAAAGAGGAACCCAGCCGTTTGAACCTCTCCATCCGTTCACTCATTGTAAGAAACGGCATGGTGAGATACGATTGTCTAAGTGCTCCCGAAAAAGACACCTTTGACCCTGCACACCTTTACCTGACAGACATAAGCGGTCATTTTATACTCAACCATCTTACGGATGACAGTCTTGACCTGAGTGTTAAGAAACTGTCATTCAAAGAGCAATCGGGATTGAACCTGTGTTCCATGTCGTTCGACCTTAAGGCAGACCAACAGCAAGCCCATGTCAATGAATTGCAAATGGCATTGCCCAACACGAACCTTTCACTCAACGATGTGAAAGTCAAATTCAAGGATGAGAACAGACCGTCGAACCGTGACGCTTTCAGTTTTTCGGGCAGTATAGCGCCTTCAGTCATACAACCGTCAGACCTGTCTTTCCTGCAATCTTCCTTAGCCGACTATACCTCTCCCGTGAACCTGTCAGCCCGATTCGACGGAACAAAAGAACGAATCAACGT
>CAMJAO010000208.1 GCA_946403615.1 uncultured Prevotellaceae bacterium | reverse complement strand
CCACGGTGAAGAAATAGGCCAATTGGTTGTACACCTCGCGTATAAATTCTTTTTCGGGATAGGTGTCAGCAATGCGTTTCTTCAGTTTGCGGCTGTCGCTGTTGTTGTAGAGCAGCACTGCCCACGATAGTTTGCCGTCGCGGCCGGCGCGTCCTGCCTCTTGGAAATACGATTCGGGCGAGTCGGGACAGTCGATGTGGATGACCAGCCTCACATCCGGTTTGTCTATTCCCATGCCGAAGGCGTTGGTTGCGACCATCACCCGTATGTCATCCTCTTGCCACAGTTGCTGACGCAGGTCTTTAGTTGCAGGTTCTAGCCCGGCGTGGTAAAAGGTGGCACTGATGCCGTGGGCATTGAGCAGTTGGGCGGTCTCGCGTGAACGTTTTCTGCTGCGCACATAGACGATAGCGCTGCCTCCGACCGATTGTAAGATATGCACCAGTTCGTCAGCCTTGTCAGGAGCCTGACGCACGATGTATGCCAGATTAGCACGGGCAAAACTCATCTGGTGGACGTTGGGCTCGCGGAATCCTAACTGTTGTTGAATGTCGGCCACCACCTCGGGAGTGGCTGTGGCCGTCAGTGCTAAGACGGGTGCGTCGGGTTTCTCGCGGCGTATCTCGGCTATCTTCAGGTATGACGGACGGAAATCATAGCCCCATTGGCTGATGCAATGGGCTTCATCCACAGTGATGAAACTGACATTGATGTGGCGCAGTTTCACCATGAAAATATCAGTGAACAATCGTTCGGGCGACACATACAGCAGTTTCACACCGCCGAATATGGCATTCTCAAGCACGGTGATGATTTCAGAGCGGCTCATGCCTGAATAGATGGCTGAGGCGAGAATGCCTTTCTGGCGCAGGTGTGCCACTTGGTCTTTCATCAGCGCGATGAGCGGAGTGATGACGATACACACACCCTCGTGCATAAGTGCGGGCACTTGGAACGTGACCGATTTGCCGCCACCCGTGGGCATCAGGCCCAACGTGTCGCGACCGGCGCAGATACTTTCGATGATTTCACGTTGAACACCCCGGAAATCATCGTATCCCCAGTATTTCTTTAATATGTCACGTGCCTTGCTCATTTTAATCTATATGATGATAGCGTTTCTATAGAATCCATCAATAGAATCTATACATCACTAATCATTAAGTTCAAAGTTCCACGTCTTCTGGTCTGATGTCTTCTATCTGCAATTGTATGCTGCCGTGTTTGAAGATATTGTCTTCTATGGTGTAAGCGATGTCGAAACTGCGGTGTGATTTGATGTAACGCGCTGCGGCACTCTGTCCGAATGCGATTCCGTTCATCACATTGTTCGATTTCGAATCCACCAGTTCCAGCTTGATGTGCTCCTGGTCGCGGCCTACTACCTTGCTCGTGCCGAAATCATAGACGCCCAGTGTGCAGAAGATGGGTTTCTCATTGCCGGGACCGAAGGGGGCAAATCGTTTCAGGTCATTGTGCAGGCGTTTGCTGTTGGCTTCCTTGAAGTCGATTTGTGCGTCGATATTCAGGATGGCCTCAGTCTGCTCGGGTTGGATATGCTCGTCCACATAGTGCTGGAAGCGTTTGCGGAACTCATGTATGTCGTCCCACCTGAGGGTCAGGCCGGCGGCGTAGGTGTGGCCTCCGAAATTGAGCAGCAGATCGCGGCAACTCTTGATGGCTGCATAGACGTCGAAACCGGCCACGCTACGGGCTGAACCCGTGGCCAGGTTGTCATCGCGTGTCAGCACCACCGTGGGGCGGAAATAAATTTCCGTCAGACGCGATGCCACGATGCCTATCACGCCTTTCTTCCAGTTCTCATCATAGAGCACGATGCTTGAACGGTGTTTCTGGCTCTCCAGTTTCGCCACAATTTGGTTGGCCTCCTCGGTCATCTGTTTGTCGATGTCCTTGCGTTGCTCATTGTATTCGTTGATGTGGCTTGCTTTGCTCAGTGCCAGGGCGAAATCGCGCTCGATGAGCAGGTCCACGCTTTCCTTGCCGTTCTCCATGCGGCCCGAGGCGTTGATGCGCGGCCCGATTTTGAATACGATGTCGCTCATCGAGATGTCACGGCCGTTCAGTCCGCAAATGTCGATGATGGCTTTCAGACCGATGTTCGGGTTCTGGTTCAATTGTTTCAAACCATGGAAGGCGAGAATGCGGTTCTCGTCGGTCACTGGCACCAGATCAGCGGCGATGCTCACGGCGCAGAAATCAAGCAGGGGGATGAGGCGCGAGAAGGGGATGCCGTTGTTTTTGGCGAAGGCTTGCATGAACTTAAATCCCACCCCGCAACCGCAGAGGTGCTTGAAGGGATAGGCGTCGTCTTCGCGTTTGGGATTGAGAATGGCCACGGCGGGCGGCATCACCTCGTCGGGCACATGATGGTCACAGATGATAAAGTCAATGCCTTGCTCTTTGGCATAGGCTATCTCCTCGATGGCTTTGATGCCGCAGTCGAGGATGATAATCAGTTTCACACCTGTCTCCTTCGCATAGTCTATTCCTTTGCGGCTTACCCCGTAACCCTCGTCATAGCGGTCGGGGATGTAATAGTCGATGTTGGAATAAAACTGCTGTAAAAACCTGTACACCAATGCTACGGCGGTACAACCGTCAACATCGTAATCACCATATACCAGTATGCGCTCTTTACGGCCCATGGCATCGTTGAGGCGGTCAACGGCCACGTCCATATCCTTCATCAGAAAGGGATTGATGAGGTCGGCCAATTGTGGACGGAAAAAGCGCTTTGCTGCCGATTCCGTAGTGATGCCCCGCCGTATGAGCAGGGAGGCGAGCACGGGACTCATGCCGATTTTCTCGCCTAATTCTTTAGCGGCCTGTTGCTCTTCTGGTGTAGGTGGTTCGTAATTCCATTTAAAATGCATTTTATATTATTTTTTATTTCCTTCTCGCTCAGGTCCCCACGCCCTTCTTGCGGTTAGCATCTCCCTTTCTTTTAGGGGCAGTAGTAACGATTTCACCTCCTTCTGGAGGGGTAGGGTGGGTAATTAAAACACGCCATTTCTGCAGAACGCATAAAATGGCGTGTAAAGTTACAAATAAAAAATGATATAAATATGCTGTTAAAGATAATTAACGCATTTTATTTAGAAGATAAGGAGTGGAGGGGTGTGGACAATAGTCCTCTAATTGTGAAGTAATGTCTTCAGACCTCCACTCCTTCACTACAGAATTCTGTTTAGATTCCCAATTTCTTGCGGATATCCTTGGGGATGGCGTTCTTGTTGATGAGGAAATCCATGGTGTTTTGAGCCACGAAAGCCTTGGTCATATACCATGTGCCTTTATAGTCGCCATACTCACCCCAAGAGTTCTTCACCATGTAATATTCTTTGCCGTTCTGGTCCTTGGCGATGCCGTAGATGTGCATGCCGTGGTCGTCGGTCAACTCCCAGTTGTCGAAACGCTCCTGGCGCATCTCCTGAGTCGGAGTGATTTCGGGGGCGTTTACACCCAGAGCGTCAAATTTCTCGGTCTTCTCTGAAGAAGAGAGACGGAGCCATTTGGCTGCGTCGCTGCCAGTGAGGCTCTGAACGGCTTTTGTGTCATACGCGATACCCAGACCCTTGCGGGTGAAACCATCCTCGCTCACGTCACCGCCCCAAGCCACGGTGTAACCGTTCTCGATGGCGTTGTCTATGATGCGCATCATCTCATCCATCGGCACGTTGTAACTCAGGCCCCAACGCCAGTTATCCTGTACTTCTACGGCAAATTGTGTGTAGAAGGGATGATGGGTATAACTGGTGATGCTCACATAGTCGTTCCAATCCAAACCGAGGCTGGCTGCGAATGATTTCGGAGTATAGGTCTTGCCTTCATAGGTGAAGGTCTCAGGACACTCGCCCAGATAAGAGTCGATGATACCTTGCAGACCTTTCTTCCACTGGTTGGATATCTTCTTTGCCTTGTTCTTTGCCACGGCGTCCACATAGGGTTCCATCACACTGAAGAACTCGTTAAAGTTGGCCAGTGAGTCTCCCTGCAATGTGCCGGGAAGCGGCATGGCGTTTTCAGGACAGATACCGTATGCCTTGATGATGTCGAGCACATCTTCGGCTGAACCGCCTTGTGAGAACTGGCTGTCACCATGCATGCGAACGGTCAGCACGGCACGCTCCATGTAGTCTTTATTGGCGATGAACATCTCGCAGAGGTCATAGGTCTTGCCGGTTTTTTTCAGGATCTCGCTCTCAAAGAACGAAAGGGTAGAGTAGGCCCAGCACGTGCCGGAGCGGTTTTGGTCTTTCACACTGGTGATGGGGTGCTCCTTCACGGTGGTGAACACGGGCTTGTTGCTGTTTTCACTGGCCTCTTGTGCCATAGCGCCTGTGCTGAACATTGCAG
>CAMJAO010000207.1 GCA_946403615.1 uncultured Prevotellaceae bacterium | reverse complement strand
GTTGTAGCCGCACCTCTGATGATTCGCCGCTTGCACGACACCGGCCGTGGTCCCGTGCTCGTTTACATCTATCTGGCATTAACGGTTATTATGCAGATTTTGGCCATTGTGACCTATTTCAAGGCTAAGAATGCTACTACATGGTCAGACATTGACGCAGCAGCCGGCACAGGTGCCATCTCATTGCTCGTTGCCATTCCTGCTGCTATCATCGGCATCATCCTGATTGTATTCTGGGCACAAGACAGCCAGCCGTTTACCAACCAGTTTGGTCCGTCGCCCAAATATCCTGATGGCGGTCAGGGCCCGCAGCAGCCTTTCGGTGCACAGCCGATGTACGGTCAGCAGCCCCAGTATGGTCCTCAACAGTATGGCCAGCAGCCTTATCAGCAGCCCCAACAGCCGCAGTATCAACAACCGCAGCAGCCGCAACAGCCTTACGGCCAGCAGCCTTATGGACCGCAACAACCCCAGCAGACACAATATCGTCCGCAGCAACCGCAGGGTCCACAACAGTAATCACTGATTAACAGATATAAAAAGACCGCCCTCCTTCACTGGATGGCGGTCTTTTTTGATGAGCCCCCTCCCCTTCCCACCCCGAGGGGAGGGCGTGATTTGTTTAGGAAAAGCGCATTGGATATGCTTATACTCAATGCGGTGGATCGCAAATCCAACCGAACGGAGAAGCAGTCTTTATGGAATACATTGGAGAACCTAGGATTATCCAGGTGATTTTAGGACGGATTGTGTTTTTCTATTACTAATAAAGGTTTCTTCCTATCCACCATGCTATGGCGAGGACGGCGATAAAGATAATGACGCAAGGATGATTGACGGTGGCATAAAAGCGGGGCCAACGAGTACGTTTCCATTCAGCAAGAAGCATGACCAATACCGCTGGTATAGCGCAAACCATCAAAGCATTATAATGAAAGGCCGCCATGATGTCGCCATGTAATAATTGGTGAAAGGCTCGCTGCGACCCGCACCCCGGACATTTCCAGCCTGTGAGCGAAAAAAAAGGACATTTGGGGAACAACTCACTGTGCGACGGGTCATAACTGTAATACACATATGCCGCCAATAACAACAGGATTGTTCCCCAAATGATTTTGCGCATAGTTATAGATTTGGAGACAAGAGACAATGACCTTGTCTTTCTCAGCCTTCTTTTTGATTAATAATAGTAAAAGCCACTCCTCTTGGCTTCGTTAAAGATGGCCACACCGAAGACGAAAACCAATAGCACATAAAGGAGGATAATCGTCAGTCCACAGAAAAATCCGATTTTTGTCCATTTTCCGGCATCACGGCTTGCCTGTTCCGCTTCGAGATAACGACCACCTGCGTAAAGTCCGCTCACCTTCGAAGCATAGACCACTCCGACAATACCGAAAGGCAGACAACAGAACAAAAGCACGAGGATAGACTCTACCATCCATGTCTTCGGTGGTATGCCCGACATGCCTTGATAGCCAGCCTGAGGACCATAGGGTTGCTGATAACCTGGTTGCTGATAGCCCTGTTGTGCACCATAAGGCTGTTGATAGCCCTGCTGAGGACCATATGCTTGTTGGCCATAGGGTTGTCCGTAGGGTTGCTGACCATAAGGTTGTTGTTGCTCATAAGATTGTTGGGGACCTGCTTGAGAGCCGTAGGACTGGTTGTCAGTCTGATACTGAGTTTGATCTTGGGCAGCGAGGATATCCTTCAATTCTGGCACATCCGATGCTTTAGCCCAATTGTACATACCTTCCATCCACACTACGGTGTCGGGCGTGATGCGCATATAGCGCAATTGGTCAATTGTGTAAGGGCCGCGCTGTTGGCCGTTTTCAATAATGTAGATATTCATATCTTGATTTGAAGTTTGAGATTTGAGGTTTTAGTTTACAAAAGTAATTGTTTTTTGCATTTCGGCAAAATAATTGAACAAATAAATTGCGAAATACGCTCCAGGGGGAATGCGGAAAACCATGTTACAGCCACCAACAGCAAGAAAATCAATAACGGATAGCGGGGCGCATGGATAAAATCGGAGAAGAGATAGACCGCGAAATAGGTATGTGTAAGCCACATAGCCGCAGAATGTTTTCCGAGATGATAGAGCACTTGCGCCACCCAACCCCGCCATGTGAACTGCAACAACAAGACGATGACCGCAAAAGCGTAGATTCCATCGGCTAAAGTCACCTTGAAACAACTTTTGACGGTGACTAAAATAATAAGCAAAGAACCAGCAACAAGAGGCATAGAAAAAGGACGAGGAAGAGATACAGACGCCTTGCCCTGTGCTGCAATCAAACGGTAGAGCAACACGCCCAAATAGAAATAGAACAAAAGGGCGACATAATTATGAACATGTGCGACAAAGATAGATGTAGGATAAAGACTGACCAGCCATTTCAACGCCAGAAAACAAAAAGCGTAGAATACAATAAATACCATCTTGTGCCACCATTGCCGTAAAGCAGTCACACCTCGCAGGAGCCAAGGCGAAGAAAGACAAATGAGCGTATAGGGAAAGAGGAACCACGCCTCACCGTTGTAGGTGCAATGGACGGCAGTAACATTGGCCGCGACATGCAACCAACTCTTCGGATAATCCGCCGGATCGATTACCATGCCGATAGAAACGAAGACGATGCTGACCACCCAATAAAGGATGTATAACCGCAGCAATCGTCTGATTTGCGTGGCAAAAGTCAGTCGTCCACAGTCAAAAGAGTATGTCAGTCCATAACCAGTGAAAAGCAAGAAAAACGTGACAGGATAGCAAACACGTGACAACATCCCCACAAGTGGTTTGCCTCCAATGTATACTAAGGGCGTACACCATTGTTCAATATCGGCTCCGCCATACAGATGAAAAAACAACATCATCAATATGGCAATACCCTTGAAAATGGTAGTCTGCTCTTTCGACATTTTATATATTTTTAATGCAAAGATAAACGATAATATGCACAAAAAGCACTAACTTTGCAAAAAATAAGAAAAAAACACATAGTCAACATGTTTAGTAAAGAAACCTATATCCGTCGCCGCGCCGAATTGAGACGGTTGGTCGGCAATGGAGTCATTATTTTATTCGGCAATAACGAATCTCCTTGTAATTATCCCAACAACGCCTATTACCCCTTCCGTCAGGACTCGTCATTCCTGTATTATTTCGGTCAGAAGCGCGACGGACTGGTGGGTGTGATTGATGTGGAAAACAATACGGAGACACTCATAGGCGATGATATCGATATAGAAGATATCGTTTGGTACGGCTCAGTGGACAGCGTGGCTGACATGGCCGCCCAGGTTGGCGTGGCACATACCTCCCCGATGAAGGAACTGAAGATTACCGTTGACAAGGCTTTGCAGCAGCAGCGCACCATTCATTTCCTGCCGCCCTACCGTCATGACACGATGATACAGATACACGACCTGATGGGTATCCATCCGAGTCAACAGCGTTCAGCCGCCTCGCTCACTCTGATTAAAGCCGTGGTGAAGATGCGCTCGACCAAAGAGCAGCAAGAGATTGAGGAGTTGGAGCGTGCCTCCATCATCGGCTATCAAATGCACACCACAGCCATGCGCACAGCCCGCGCCGGACTGTCGGAGAAATATGTCGGCGGCATCATCGACGGCACCGCCAACGCCTACGGAGCGAAGGTGAGTTTCGCCACCATTTTCACCCAACATGGTGAGATCATGCACGGCATCCCCACCAATGACCTGCTGGAAGATGGCCGTCTGGCCCTTTGCGACTGCGGCGGCGAGACCCAGGAGCACTATTGCTCAGACCACACACGCACTTTCCCCGTGAGCGGACATTTCACCCAGCGGCAACGAGAAATATACAGCATCGTGGAAAACTGCCATGATTACGTGTTAAAGGTAGCGCGCCCCGGTGTGAGATACATGGACGTGCACTTTGCCGTCTGCCGCATGATGACTGACCGTCTGAAGGCGCTGGGACTAATGAAAGGCGACACTGAAGAGGCCGTGAAAGCCGGTGCTCACGCCCTGTTCCTGCCCCACGGACTGGGACACATGATGGGCATGGACGTGCACGACATGGAAGGCCTGGGACAGATTTACGTGGGTTTTGACGAGGAGACCCGCCCCAATCTGGAACAGTTCGGCACCAACGCACTTCGCATGGGCCGCAGGCTGGAAGAAGGATTTGTCGTGACCGACGAGCCAGGTATCTATTTCATTCCCGCCCTCATCGACGACTGGCGTGCCAAAGGTCATTGCAAGGACTTCCTCTGCTTCGACAAGATTGAGAATTACAAGGATTTTGGCGGCATCCGCATCGAAGACGACTTGCTGATTACCAAAGACGGCTGCCGCTTCTTAGGAGAAAAACGAATCCCCTACCA
>CAMJAO010000206.1 GCA_946403615.1 uncultured Prevotellaceae bacterium | reverse complement strand
ATTTTTGCATATTGATATTACATAAATCTTCATTAAAAATCAATTATGGCACTTAGGATATATTTATGTATTACACGTTGTCATAGGTTCAAATCCGTCTTCTAAAACAGGTTTAACACAATTTATTTTTGGATGTGGCAGTTAATTCGGGATTATTGTGTAAATTTGCACCCGAATTAATTCATACTATGTCGAAAGATTATTTACGGACGAATGAAGAGTTCAAGCAGGTGCTGGCAGAATGCCGTTCACTGTTTGAAAACAAATTGCGTGACTATAGCGCATCTTGGCGTATTTTGCGCACCCCTTCGGTGACAGACCAGTTGTTTATCAAGGCCAAGCGCATCCGTTCGCTTGAAATCAAGAAAGAGTCGCTTGTAGGCGACGGCATACGCGGTGAGTATATCGCCTTGATTAACTATGGTATTGTGGGTCTGATACAGATAGAACTGGGATGTGCCGACGAGACAGACATCACCGCAGACGAGGCGATGGCTTACTATGACCGCTATGCTACGGAGGCTTTGGAACTGATGAAGAAAAAGAACCACGACTATGACGAGGCGTGGCGCTCGATGCGTATCACCAGTTACACAGACTTCATTCTGACGAAGATACAACGTGTGAAAGAAATAGAAGACAACGACGGTGCCACGCTGGTAAGCGAAGGTATCGGTTCGAACTATATGGACATCATCAACTATTCAGTTTTTGGTGTCATCAAATTGAATGAGCAAGGTTAAGACCATCTTGGTAAACATCTGCCGCTTCATCGTGGCACCCGTGCTGATATTCTCGGGTTACGTGAAGGCAGTTGACCCGCTGGGCACACAATATAAGATACAAGACTATCTTCAGGCCCTGGGTGTGGTGGACGTTGTGCCCGACTGGATCACATTGGGCACATCTGTAGCATTGTGTGCGCTGGAGTTCACACTAGGCGTGCTGCTGTTGTTTGCCATCAATCGGCGCATCGTCTCACGGCTGATAGTTGCGTTCATGTCGGTGATGACGGTCATCACCTTATGGCTGGCTATCGCCAATCCCGTGCAAGACTGCGGCTGCTTCGGCGACGCGGTGCATCTGACCAACTGGCAGACTTTCTGGAAAAACGTGGTGCTGCTTGCCATGTCGATCATCATCATGCGTTCGCCCATGTCGATGGTGCGCTTCATCTCCAAGCCTAACCAATGGATCGTGCGGACGTTTACGGTACTCTATATCGTGGTCACCAGTCTGTGGAGTCTATGGGACCTGCCTCGCTTCGATTTCCGCCCCTATCACGTGGGAGCCAACATACCTGAAGGCATGGAGATACCCGAGGGCGAAGAACTGCCAAAGTTGGAGACGACCTTCATCATGGAGAAAGACGGTGAGCAGCGCGAGTTCACACTCGACAATTATCCCGACTCGACATGGACCTTCATCGACAGCAAGACCGTGCAGGTGTCAGAGGGTTATGTGCCGCCGATTCACGATTTCTCGCTGGTTCTGGCCGACTCTGGAGATGACATCACCGATATCGTGCTGAGTGACAGCAGTTACACTTTTCTGCTCATCGCACCATTTTTGGAGCATGCCGATGACAGTAGTTTCGGAGCCATCGACCAGATATACGAATATGCCGAGCAACAGGGTTACGCCTTCTATGGTGTGACCTCGAGCGACGAGGTGGCCATAGACCGTTGGCGCAACCTCACAGGAGCGGAATATCCATTCTGCCATGCTGATGCGACCACACTGAAAACGGTCATCAGGAGCAATCCCGGACTGGTGTTGCTGCACGGAGGCGGCACCATCATCCGCAAATGGAGCCACAACTCACTGCCCGACCCTGATACACTGACCAAGCCGCTCGACCAACTGCCCGAGGGTCATATGCCCAACGACTCTGTGCCGCGCAAACTGTTGGCCATCCTGTTGTGGTTCGCTCTGCCACTGATAGTCCTGACTATCGCTGACCGGTTATGGGCATGGACCAAATGGATCCGACGCAAGAGCCGTAAACAGGAAAAGAAAGCAGAGGAGGAAGCGAACACTCCGGAGGAACCAGAAAAACCGGAAAATCCGGAGAAACCGGAAGAGACAAAAGACTCAGAACAATAGTTTTAATCAATCAAAATAAAAAAAACAATGAGAAAGAAAATTGTAGCAGGTAACTGGAAAATGAACATGAACCTGCAAGACGGTATCGCACTGGCTAAAGAACTGAATGACACACTGACCGCAGAGAAACCCAACTGCGGCGTGGTGATTTGCACACCTTTTATCCACTTGGCAAGCATCGCACAATTCCTCAACCAGGATGTCATCGGTCTTGGTGCCGAGAACTGCGCAGACAAGGAAAAAGGCGCTTACACCGGCGAGGTGTCGGCCGAGATGGTGAAGAGCACAGGTGCACAATACGTGATTCTGGGTCACTCAGAGCGTCGCGGCTACTATGGCGAGACTCCCGAGATATTGAAAGAGAAAGTGCTGTTGGCACTGAAGAACGGCCTGAAAGTCATCTTCTGCATCGGCGAGAGCCTTGAAGAGCGTGAGGCTGAGAAGCAGAACGAGGTGGTGAAAGCAGAGTTGGAAGGCAGTGTGTTCAACCTGGACGAGGCTGATTTCCGCAACATCATCATCGCCTACGAGCCCATCTGGGCCATCGGCACAGGCAAGACCGCCACAAGCGACCAGGCAGAAGAGATTCACGCCTACATCCGCAGCATCATCGCTGAGCGTTATGGCGCAGCCGTGGCCGACGACACCACCATCCTCTATGGCGGCAGTTGCAAAGCCAGCAATGCACCCGAACTCTTCGCTAAACCCGACATCGACGGTGGTCTCATCGGCGGCGCATCGCTCAAAGCAGCCGACTTCAAAGGCATCATCGACGCTTGGAAATAATCGACATTGAACATTGAACTTTCTGATTAGTTCATTCAATATTTAACTGTCAGGGCAGGAATACCCGGAATGCCCCAATAACTTAGGAATGCCTAGGAGGACCTAGGAGGACCTAGGAGAACCTAGGAATGCCTAGGAATGCCTAGGAATGCCCAGGAATACCTAGATAACAGGAAGGCCCGTAAATCCTGCCCTGACAGTAATAATCACCCCATATAGCCGTAAAAGAAACCACAACGCTCAAGTTATGAAAAAAATCATTGCAGCGATGACGTTAGCCTGCTTCGGCACCCTCACGCTGAGCGCCCAGACCAACAACGACCCCCCACAGGGTAATGTGCGTGTGACCCAAAGCGACGACATCAGCAATATCGTCAACGGTCCAAAGAAACAAGAGCCGGTGACGACACCCGAGACGCCTGTCACTCACACGGAGTCACCCATATCCACTGAAGGTCAGGAGCCATCGGTAGAGCACCACGAGAGCGGTGAGTCGTCAGAGCATAAAGAGCAGCCTAAAGAACGGCGGACGACAGAAAAAGAGAAAGAAAAGAAAATAAAGGAGATAGAGTATAAGGAGAACCAAGGCGACCCCGTCGACATGACCAAAAAGGTGATGCGCGGCGGCCGTAAGATGATCGGCTACAGAGTGCAAATCTTCTCCGGCGGCAACACCCGCGAGGATCGCCAGAAGGCTGAGCAGATAGGCCATGAGTTGAAGAAACGCCTTCCCAGCCAGCCTGTATATGTTCACTTCATCTCTCCCCGGTGGACTGTGCGCGTAGGTAATTTCCGAAAGCAGGAGCATGCCACATCACTGCTGAAAACCATGAAGAAATTCGGCTATCGGCAGGCATGTATCGTCAAAGGCACCGTCACCATCAAACGCAGATAAAAAATGAATCCCGAAACAGAATTTCGTGAAGGGCTGGAAGAACTGGCCTCTACTTATCACCATGTGTTAGAACTGTTGGGCGAAGACCCCTCACGCGAGGGATTGCAGAAGACGCCCATGCGTGTGGCAAAAGCCATGCAAGTGCTCACACGCGGTTATACACAAGACGCACACAAAGTACTGACCGACGCTTTGTTTGCCGAGGAATACGACCAGATGGTCATTGTCAAGGATATCGATTTCTATTCGATGTGTGAGCATCACATGCTGCCGTTTTTCGGCAAAGCCCATGTGGCCTATATCCCCAACGGATATATCACCGGTCTGAGCAAAATAGCGCGCGTGGTGGACATCTTCAGCCACCGTCTGCAGGTGCAGGAACGGTTGACACAACAAATAAAAGACTGCATCGAAGACACACTCCATCCGTTGGGCGTGATGGTCGTAGTTGAGGCACAACATATGTGCATGCAGATGCGCGGCGTGGAGAAACAGAACTCTGTGACGACGACCAGCGCCTTCAGCGGCGCCTTCAATCAAGCCAAGACCCGCCAAGAATTTATGAATCTTTTGGGAGAATGATGCAAGATTTCACC
>CAMJAO010000205.1 GCA_946403615.1 uncultured Prevotellaceae bacterium | reverse complement strand
AAAGGTTGACCAGGCAGAGTACGCCATCTGTTCTTCTTTCTTAATGCCATATTTCCTTCTAAATCAATAAGTTTTTATTGTGCGACTTGAAACGATTCTCCTTTCCCAATCGTTCGTTTATGAATCAAGGATTATTTCCCTGAGTCTGTAATGTAATAAGTCCAATCGTATGGGTTATTGGCATTGAATACAACCACTTGATATTTGAGTTCTACAGGATATGAATACTCCTCATTGAAACAAATGATATATTCTACCCCCTGCTCGTCAGAAGTGGTATATTGAACAGACTTCATCTTTTCAGAAACAACATCACGGTCTTTTGAAATCACCTTATAGCGCTTTCCGTTCAATGTCACAGACGTGTCGCCATCTTTGATGATGACACCTTCAGCATACCCCAAACGTTGTATATACTCATATTTCTGCATGTCGTATTCATAAGAATACTTCACCTGAAATGTTTCTTTTTGCGCTGAAAGCGTGCAAACGCTCATCAGCGTTAACATCAAGAAAATGATCTTTTTAATCATATTATTTTGACAATATTTTCATAATTTCTTTTGTCCAATCCGCACCATCTACGGGACAGAAGGTGTTCATGCCTATTTGACTTGCAGCAGCCACATTCTCCGGTCCGTCATCAATGAAGAGGGTTTCACCAGCCATCAGTTGCTCATGTGAAAGCACTTTTTTGAAGAACATCTCATCGGGTTTCATCATATGATGCTGATAACTCAGATAGACGCTGTCGAAATAGTGGCTGATGGGATGGCCATTGCCATCAAACCTGTCGCTCATAATCAACTCCATCATAAAGGGGTTGGTATTGGAGAGCAAGATAAGACGATATCCCTGTTGTCTTAGCAGTACCAATGTGTCCAAATTACGTTTAGGCACACCAGCGGCATATCCCTGCCATGCATAGCAACATTCCTCATAGGTGTGTTCTTTTCCTGTCAATTTACCCAATTCCACACGAAAAGTCTCTGGAGTGATTTTCCCCTCTTCCAAATCACCAAAGATTCCGGTCTGGTGATACTTGTCTAATCTTTTCTGCGCATCGTGGAGCCCGATTTCTTGGAATCGCTTTATCGCCGTTTCAGGAGAGAGGTCAACCACCACGCCACCCATGTCGAATATTATCGTGCTAATTCTCATTATCTTGTTCAAATAGATTTAATTTGTTGTTACGCGCATCTTGCAAAGAGATGATTTCTTGTTGCTGATGTTCATAATCTTGACGCATCTTGTCATATTTCTCGTTCAGTTCATCCTGCATCTGCCTCTCTTCTTGCTTGTTCATCAGTTTGGCTGCCACCAAAGCATTCTGCGATGCGTCTTTCATCCATACCACAGGACCTTTATAGACAGGTGCGATTTTCAAGGCCACATGTAGTTGGCTGGTGGTGGCTCCGCCAATCATAATGGGGATGTCAAGCCCGGCTTTAGCCATTTCAGTAGCCACACCGACCATTTCTTCCAAACTTGGGGTAATCAAGCCACTCAACCCGATCATGTCGGCTTTCACTTCTATTGCTTTTTTGACGATTTGAGCGGCTGGAACCATCACGCCCATGTCGATGACCTCGTAATTATTACAAGCCATGACAACGGCAACGATATTTTTGCCGATGTCATGAACGTCGCCTTTGACGGTAGCCAACACAACTGTGCCGTTTTTCTTCTTGCTTCCGGTTTGTTGCGCCTCGATATGGGGTTGAAGTATCGCCACAGCCTGTTTCATGGTACGGGCTGATTTAACCACTTGAGGTAGGAACATCTTTCCCTGGCCGAACAAATCGCCCACTTCGTTCATCGCATCCATTAGAGCCCCCTCAATGATATCGACAGCTTGCATATTCTGACGTAATGCCTCATTCAGGTCATCTTCCAAGAAATCGCCAACACCTTTACGCAAAGCATATTTCAATCTCTCAGTCAAAGCTAGCTGCCGCCATTGTTCCATTTCTTGAGGTTGACGGTCGGCTGGAGCGCTACCCATAGATGCCTTTTGAAGATCTTTCTCTGCTTTGATTTTCTCCGCCAGTTCAATGAGCTTTTCTGCTGCATCCTTGTTGCGGTTAAGTATGACATCTTCTATAACGCATAATTGTTCTTCTGGTATGTCATCATAAGTGACTTTGGTGGCGGGATTGACAATGCCGAAATCCATACCAGCGAGAATGGCATGATACAGAAATACGGCATGCATACATTCTCGGATATAGTTATTTCCTCTAAAAGAAAAAGACAGGTTGCTGACTCCTCCGCTGACATGAGCACCAGGGAGATTTGTACGAATCCATTGAGTAGCTCGGATGAAATCAGCCGCATAGGCATTGTGTTCTGGCATACCTGTTGCCACAGCAAGGATATTCGGGTCGAAAATGATGTCGAGCGGATTCATCCCCACTTTTTCAGTCAACAAATGATATGCCCTTTGTGCGATGGATATGCGACGGTCAAATGTGGTGGCCTGCCCTTCTTCATCGAAACACATGACTACCACGGCAGCACCGTAACGCATCACATCACGAGCATGACTGAGAAATACTTCCTCGCCCTCTTTCAAAGATATTGAGTTGACAATGCCTTTACCTTGCAGGCATTTCAATCCTGCCTTGATGACCTCCAAATCAGAAGCGTCAATCATGACAGGCACAGAAGCTATGTCTGGTTCCGAAGCGATAACATTTAAGAACGTGGTCATCGCGGCTTTTGCATCGAGCAGCGCATCGTCCATGTTGACATCGATTACCATGGCCCCATCGGCCACCTGCTGACGGGCCACAGAGACAGCCTCATCGTATTTCTTCTCCTGAATCAAGCGGAGGAATTTCTTTGAGCCTGCCACATTACACCTTTCGCCTACATTGACGAAGTGTACCTCGGGGGTAACGTCAAGCACATCCAATCCGCTCAACCGCATTGTTTGAGATGGTGTTGACACTACATGCGGTTTCTTTCCTGGTAAGATATGCGAGTATGCAGAGATAAACTCATCTGTCGTTCCACAACAGCCGCCAATAATGTTGACAAGGCCCTCATCTACAAATTCTGCCATTTGAGGTGTCATGGATTCCGGTGTCTCATCATATAATCCAAGAGAATTCGGCAATCCGGCATTAGGATAGGCTGATATATAATATGGGGCTTTTCTGGCTAATTCCTCTAAATAGGACTTCATCTGCTTGGCACCAAAAGAGCAGTTCAGTCCGACTGAAAATATAGGATATGTGCTGACAGACGCCAAAAACGCATCTAGTGTCTGCCCGCTCAATGTACGCCCCGCCAAATCGCTGATGGTAAGCGACAACATCAAGGGGAGTTCTATTTGCAAGTCATCCATGACACGCATAGCGGCGTCGATAGCCACTTTGGCGTTCAGCGTGTCAAAAATCGTTTCGATGAGTATCGTATCAACACCACCTTTCACCAATGCTTCGATTTGTTCGTAATATGCCCTTAAAAGAGTGTCGTAATCCATGTCGCGAGCGGCCGGATTAGTCACTTCTGGACTCATCGAGCAGGTCTTGTTTGTAGGCCCAACCGACCCACATACAAATCTTGGTTTTTGCGGGGTGGAGAATGCGTCAGCCATCCTTCGGGCTATCCTTGCACCTTCATACGCCATTTCGGCAGCCACATCTTCCATTTGATAATCTGCCTGTGACACAAATTGCGAACTGAACGTATTGGTACTGATAAGATCGGCTCCCGCCACAAGGTATCGGCGGTGAATGTCCTCAATGACATCAGGGCGTGTGATATTAAGCACATCATTGTTTCCTGCCAGTTGGCCCTGAATATCAGAGAAACGGTCACCCCTGAAATCTTGTTCAGTGAGACCGTATGTCTGTATCATGGTGCCCATGGCGCCATCCAGCAACAAAATACGCTGTTTAATGATTTCCCCGATGTTCATCGCAGTTATTTGTAAATTTTCATAGCCCTGTCCATTTCACGGCGGTCTTCTTTCTCTTTCATTGTCTGCCGTTTGTCATATTGCTTCTTTCCTTTAGCCAGGGCGATATCCATCTTAGCACGTCCGTTTTGGTCAATAAAGACCAACGTAGGCACAATCGTGAATCCTACCTGTTTCGTCATTTCTCTCAGATGGGCAATCTCACGTTTGGTAAGCAGCAGTTTTCTGTCGCGCTTCGCCTCATGATTAGAATAAGAGCCATAGAAATAAGGCGACACATTCATGCCTTTGACCCACATTTCTCCGTTAATGATGACACAATATGTGTCAACCAATGAGGCTTTGCCCAAACGGATAGATTTGATTTCCGTACCCGTGAGCACAATGCCTGCCGTATAAGTCTCAACGAAGAAGTATTCAAATGAGGCTTTCTTGTTCTTTATCTGTACAGGACTC
>CAMJAO010000204.1 GCA_946403615.1 uncultured Prevotellaceae bacterium | reverse complement strand
GTGTTGCGCCATTTGGCAGCCTCGAAATAATCGAGCGACTCACAACCGAAAGCGTTCAATATCTCGTTCTTTTTCACGTCGAAAGCCTTGATGACATTGACGACGGACGGGGTGAATGCCTCGCGGTACATCCAAAACTCGCCCTTGCTGTACTCAATGCGCGAGGCGGAGAACAAAATGCCGATAGGATGTACTATCATATTGGGGTTGTGCAGCGCCGACTCCAAGATGTTCTTGCGCAGGTATTTGGTGTTGTCAAAGCATTGCGACAACAGGCCGATGACGTATTCGCCCTTGCTCACCGGCAGCACGCTGACCGCATTGCGGGGGTTGTAGAAGGTGATGCGCACGAATTTCCCGTCAACGATACGGCCGTTGTAGGCTGTGGTCTCGCATTCACCGTATATCACATCTTTGTGGATGAATTTCTTGAAGATAAGACTACCCATATAGCCCGGCACAAGTACGATAATCTGACCGTCACGGACATACGGCGCGATCAACTGCGCCACTTTCTCGTGCTGGCTGGTAGTGGTCATCACAAGTATGATGTCGGCAAACTCTACCGCTTTTTTCACGTCGCGAGTGATAAACGACATCTTGGCGGTGAATTCTTTGCCGCCATTGGTCAAATCGACCACGTCGTACTCGTTGTTCTCTGAAATCTTGTTGAAGAACGACATGTCGCCGTACTCGGAGGTCTTTAATACTCCTACTTCGATTCCTTTCTCAAATAATTTGGCGGCATGGATGAGTCCTGAATTGCCGCTGCCAATGACTGAAATTTTCATTTTGTTTTATATCCTGTTATTGATGATTTCTGTCTCTTTTTACCAGAGCGTAATCTTGAAAATACTTAGAGTTGCTTAGAAAAATCTAGAATATCCTAAAGAATCCTAATAGTACCTATAGTCGCAATTTAGTCATGCTGGATGGGGTGGGGAAGATTTCGGCGATGCACATACCTTCTCCTCGCTCCGTCCCGAAAATAAAAGGACAGAGCGACGTGGAAAAGATAAGATGCACCCGGATTTCTCGTAATATCCGCCTCGGAATATGGCCGCGTCACCTCATACTGCACACAATACAATTGCTGCTCAAAAACTTTACTCCTTTTCCCTCAGTCTCAGAGGCCAAGTCTGGAGTCCGTTTCTGTGCGCACATTATGTCCTTGCATGCCGTATTCAGGTGTTGTTGTCGTATTGCTCATATTCGCAGAAACACTGCAAAACCTAAAATGCGGTGCAAAGGTAAGTCATTTTTTTGATAAACGACTTAAAAGTGCTAAAAAGTTAACTATTTTTCTACTTTTCGTTGATGTGTTTTTGATGGTATGTTAAAGACTCTCGTCATTGTCAAACATTTCCAGCACTTTTTCAATGATCGGGGCCATGTCGTAATAGCGGTATTCGGCGAGGCGGCCGCCGAAAATGACGTCCTTCTCCTGTGCGGCAAGGGCTGCGTATTGGGCGTAGAGGTCGCCGTTGCGCTGGTCATTGACGGGGTAGTAGGGCTCCATGCCTTCGAGCCACTCGGTAGAGTATTCGCGCGAGATGACGGTCTTGGGGCAGTCATAGACCTGCTGTCCGAACATTTCGAAGTGTTTGTGCTCGATGATGCGCGTCCAAGCCACGGTGTCGTCAGTGTAATTGACCACGGCATTGCCCTGATAGTTGGGCGTGTCGATTACCTCCTGCTCAAACGATACTGTGCGGTAGTTGAGTTTCCCGAAACGGTAGCCGTAGAACTCATCGATCTTGCCGGTGAAGACAATCTTCTCTGCCATGCTCTCCCAGTGCTCGCGGTCGGCGAAAAAGTCAGTGTCTGTCTGTGTATCTGAGCCTTCTAACAGTTTGTCAATCAGTCGGTTGTATCCACCCTCTGGAATGCCCTGATGACGGTCGCTGAAATAGTTGTTGTCATACACCAACCGCACGGGCAACCGCTTGATGATGAAAGCAGGCAGCTCGGTGCATTTGCGGCCCCATTGCTTCTCTGTATAGCAGCGGATGAGCCGCTCGAAGATATCACGACCCACCAGCATCAGCGCTTGCTCCTCCAGATTCTCGGGCTCGCGGCCGTTGAGGGCGGCCTTTGCCTCGGCTTTCTGCTCCTCAATCTTAGCGGCGGCCTCGGCAGGAGTCTTCACGCCCCACATCTGGTAGAACGTGTTCATGTTGAACGGCAGGTTGTACAACTGTCCGTGATAGTTGGCTACAGGGGAGTTGGTGAAGCGGTTGAACGGCACGAGGCTGTTGACAAACTGCCACACGCGGTCGCTGTTGGTATGGAAAATGTGGGCTCCGTACTTATGCACATGGATGCCCTCTATCTCTTCACAATAGAGGTTGCCGCCCAATTGAGGGCGTTTGTCTATCACAAGGCAGCGTTTGCCGCGTTGGGTGGCCAAATGTGCAAAGGTGGCTCCGAAAAGGCCCGAGCCGACAATCAGATAGTCGTACATAGCGTTAAGGGTTTAGGGTAGAAGGTTTTTCGATATGGGAAGTCAAGGAAGTTAAAGAAGTTATGGAAGTTAAGGACAATCGTTCTCTATGAGTTTTCATTGCCTTGTGGGGTGGGGGTGGCGTTCACTTTTCCCTCCAACATCAAGAGGTCTTCCGGGTAGGTGATTTTGATGTTGGTCACCTCGCCGCGGACCACATAGATGGGCGTGTCGGGAAGATAATGGTGCACCACGCCGCAGTCGTCGGTGGTGACGAATGCCGGGTCGCGCAGCCCGATGTCATAGGCGCGGCTGATGGTGCCCCGGCGAAACCCTTGTGGGGTCTGCACATTGCGCAACATGGCGCGTGGAGGTGTCTCCACGATACAGTCGTTCTCATCCACACGGATGATGGTGTCGGTGGCAGGCACGGCCACATCCACAGCCTCATATCGGTCGAGGGCATGGACGCAATCGCTGATGATGCGGTGGCTGACCATCGGCCGCACGGCATCGTGTATGAGCAGCCGTGTGTCATCGTCGGTGTAGGCGTTGATGGCGGCCAGACTGGAGTGATAGCGCTCGCGGCCGCCTGTGAGCAGACGCCGTACTTTCTGATATCCTCCCTCGGTCACAATCTTTTGTGTCTTCTCTAACGAGTCGGCACGGGTCACGATGGCTATCTCGTCAATCAGCGGGTGACTCTCAAACACGTCAATCGTATGGGCAAGGATGCTTTTCCCCGCCACTTCGAGAAACTGCTTAGGGCATTCGCTGCCGAAGCGCGACCCGCTGCCTCCCGCCAAAAGCACTGCTACAGTCATTCCGTGAATGGTTTAGTGTTGAGGGCTTAGTGCGCTATCAGAGTCTCTGATGATTCTGAATGCTCCGAGTCTTTTGAATGCTCCGAGCGCTCTGAATATACCGGGCGCTCGAAGTAATCGTAAAGTTCAATGTTAAATCTTCACCGTTCCTTCGAGGTTGGCTTTGATTTCCTCGTCGGAGAGTTGATAATTGGTCAGGTCACCGCTCAGGTAACTGTCATAAGCGGTCATGTCAATCAGTCCGTGGCCGCTCAGGTTGAAGAGGATGACCTTTTCCTCGCCGGTCTCAATGCATTTCTTGGCCTCGCGGATGGTGGCTGCGATGGCGTGGCAACTCTCCGGTGCGGGGATGATACCCTCGGTGCGGGCGAAGAGGATGCCTGCGTCGAATGATTCCAACTGAGGAATGTCCACACCGTGCATCAGACCGTCTTTGATTAACTGCGACACGATGACACCGGCACCGTGGTAGCGCAGTCCGCCGGCATGTATGTTGGCGGGACGGAAGTTGTGGCCCAGCGTGTACATGGGCAGCAGCGGTGTGTAGCCAGCCTCGTCGCCGAAATCATAGCGGAACTCACCACGGGTCAGTTTCGGACAACTGTTGGGCTCTGCGGCGATGAACTCGGTGTTCTTGCCGTCGAGGATGTTGTGACGCATGAAGGGGAAGGCGATGCCGCCGAAGTTGCTGCCGCCGCCGAAGCAGGCGATGATGGTGTCCGGATATTCACCGGCCATGGCCATCTGTTTCTCTGCCTCCAGGCCGATGATGGTCTGGTGCAATCCCACATGGTTGAGCACCGAGCCCAGGGTGTATTTACAGTTGGGGGTGGTGGTGGCCAGTTCCACTGCCTCAGAGATGGCGGTGCCAAGTGAACCCTGATGGTTGGGATCGGCGGTGATGATGTCTTTACCGGCACGTGTCGACATTGATGGAGAACCTTCGATGGTGGCGCCGAATGTGCGCATGATGCTGCTGCGGTAGGGCTTCTGGCGCATGCTGATCTTCACCTGATACACGGCAGCTTCCAGTCCATAGACCTTGGCGGCATAACTCAGGGCTGCGCCCCACTGTCCGGCACCGGTCTCGGTGGTCACGTTGGTCGTGCCCTCCTGCT
>CAMJAO010000203.1 GCA_946403615.1 uncultured Prevotellaceae bacterium | reverse complement strand
CCTTCGCCTCGTGTATATCCCGGGATAAAACGGTAGAGAGGCAACGATAAATCGCCGGTTAAAGGTCCTGTGATGCCCCAACTCTCTTCTGTAGGTATAACCACGGGTGTCAGACCGTATTCCGCTGTCATCCATGCTATATTCTCTTCATTCTCATGTGCGTTGTAGGTGCAGGTGCTGTAAATTAGATATCCACCGGGTTTGAGGCATTTCATCGCTTCGGTGATTATTTCACGCTGCAACTGCTGACACTTCTTCACGTTGGCGACCGACCACTCGCGGATGGCTCCTTCGTCTTTGCGGAACATCCCTTCGCCAGAACAAGGCACATCGCATAGAATCACATCAAACATCATGCCGCTGCGGCTGTAGTCGCGAGGATAGGCGTTGGTCACAACCACATCGCGATGTCCCCATTTCTCCATGTTCTCAGCCAAAATATGGGCGCGGGTGCGTATGGGCTCATTGCTGTACAGCATACTCCCTTCGGGCAAGACAGCACGTGCCGCGGTAGATTTGCCCCCGGGAGCGGCACATAGGTCGAGCATGGTCACTGGCCTGTCAACTAATGTGCGTAGAACATGGCTGATAAACATCGACGAGGCTTCCTGCACATAATACACGCCGGCGTGCAACAGCGGGTCAAAAGTGAAATCGGGGCGGTTTTTCAGATAATAACCCTCGTCGCACCAATCCACGTGTCCCTCTGCCCATTCCGGTGAAACCGTCATGCCCTTTGTCTTCAGTGGATTCAAACGTATGCTCACAGGTGCCTCCTCGCTAAGGGCGGCTACCAACCGTTCATAACGCTCTTCACCCATCAACTCACGGGTGTAACTGGTAAATGCTTCGGGTAAAGTATCTTTGGCCATTAATTACCTCTTGTCGGTGTTGCAGCCGTTATCGGCTGCGTATGATATCGATTCAGGCTCCCTGCTCCTTATTCCTTAAAAGTCGATCTCCCATCCGTCGTCGTCCGACTCCTCCAATTGTGGCTTTTTCGGTTTTGGCGGAGGTGAGGTCAGGTTGCCGTCTTTGTCAAACATGCCGTAGGTGGTGCGCAGCACGATAAACTCGGTGCGGCGGTTCAACTGGTTGCAGATTTCCTGCTTGTCGTCGCTCAGTTGTTTGATGTATTCCTCGGTTAGTACGTCACCTTCTTTCAACCAGTTGAAACGCTCTGTCAGTTTCTTCCTGATGACTTTGGGCTTTTCTTTGCCGTAACCCACAGGTGACAGACGGTCTTGAGCGATGCCGTGCTCGATGAGGTATTGCAGCACGCTTTCTGCTCTACGTTGTTCCAACCGTTTGTTATATGCGTCCGAGCCTTTGTAGTCGCAGTGTGCGCTCAGTTCGATGGTTACATTGGGGTTCTCGTTCAGCAACTGCACCAGTTCGTCGAGTGCTGTGGTCGATTCGGGGCGCAATGTTGCCTTGTCGAAGTCATAGAAGATATTGTCTATCATCACAGGCACGGATATCGAAGGCAGGGGGAATTGCAACACATGCTCTTCCGACTCACTTGTCTCTACTACATGCAGTTCCTCTTTATGGTTCAAATACCCTTTGCAGGTCGCGAGGAAAATATAATTCACGCCAGGGGTGAGCACCTGTTCAAACGAACCGTCGCTCTTCACCACCAGTTTCTGGTTCGTACCGTCATCACCAACCATATATACTTGGGCGGCGGGCAGTTCGTAACCGTCCTGCTCATATACCCATCCCTTGGCTGTTTGCACGATTTCCGGTTTCTCAAAACTGTAGATATGGTCCCAACCTCGGCCGTCGCCACGGTTTGATGAGAAAAATCCGCGGTTGTGTGGACCTTCGAAGGTCATGCCGAAGTCATCGCCGGACGAATTGAGTGGATATCCCGGGTGTTCTAAGTGCCATCGGCGGTCTTTGCCCACGGTGGCGATGAAGATGTCGAGGCCGCCAAGACCCGGGTGTCCGTTCGATGAGAAATAGAGATCACCGTTGGGGCGGAAGGTGGGAAACATCTCGTCGCCCTCAGTGTTGATGGGTTTTCCCACATTCTCCACACCGCCTAAACTGCCGCCTGTGATACGCACGCGCCAAATGTCAAGACCGCCTTGTCCGCCTGGCATGTCGCTCACGAAATAGAGCCAGTTGCCGTCGGGCGAGAGGGCAGGGTGGGCATACGATGACAATGTGTCGCGTGAAATCTCCAAATATTTAGGTGCGCTCCATGCGGCGTCGCTACGGCTCGAGGTCATAATCTTCGCATAGCGGGGGTAGGAGGGGTCTGACGAACACTGTGTGAGATACATCTCGCGCTGGTCAACTGAGAAACAGCATGCGCCTTCGTCATATTGGGTGTTCAGACCTGATTCAATGCTTTGTGGCTTGCCCCATTTGCCTTTGTCGTCTTTTTGCGAGAAGAAGATGTCGCCCGGTTTCGTTCCCGTGATACCGCTCAGTTCGTCGCCCTGGGCCTCGTTGCGGGTCGAGGTGAAATAGAGTTGGTCATACTGGTCGCCGAAGAGCATCGGGGAATACTCCGCACGGCGTGAGTTAAACAGTTCCATCTTTTTTACCGTATAACGCGAACCGGCTTCCTTCCATTTGGGGGCGTTCACGGCCGAATTCAGACCTTCACGTGCCAACTTATGGTCTGGCATGGAGTCGAGCACATACTGATATTCCTTCGCGGCTTCTTTGTAATTGCCGTTTTTCAACAGTTGGCGGGCCAACGCGAAGTGAGTGTCTATGCTGTCTTGCTTGTAGCGTATCACATTACGGTATGCGGCGATGGCTTTCTGTGTAGAGTTGATTTTCTCATAGCAATAAGCCAGTTTAGCGGCGCGCTGACCGCGCTTTTCACGCTCTTTTGGTGGGGTCTTTGAATAGGCCTGCTTAAACTCGTTGGCCGCATCATAATACTCGCCCAGGGCGAGATATTTCTCTCCCCGTTTCAAGTTGCGGTCTATACCACAGGCAGACAGTAACAACAATGTTGCTGCTATCGTGAATAAACAGATGAATTGACGCTTGTTTGTCATGACTGTCTTTCTAACGCAAAAAACAGTGTTTTATTGTGCAATGCCCCCAACTTACCAACCACCGCTCGAACCGCCGCCGTCATAACTGCCGCCGCCGCTGTACGAACCACTGTCGCTCGAACTGTAACTGCTGCTTGAATCGTAGTCATCATCGTCATCGTCGTCGTCATTGCTTGAGTAACTGCCGCTGTAACTGCTGGTACCGCCGCGACTGCCACCGCCACTGAAGAGTTTCATCTTCCTAAACCACCAGATAATGAAACCTAAAACAATGATTCCGCCGATGATGCTCCACATATCGGTTTCGGTTTTCGTTTTTTCTGCTGGTTTGCTCGAACCCATCAATCCATAATTGCGGCTTATGTCGCTGCCATCGGCGAGATGGGGCGTGCCTTCAGCCAATTGGTAATAAAGTGCCTGACTGGTCTCAATGACGGCGCCGCCCGTGTCGCCCGCTTTCATGTTGGGGATGATAAACTGGTCGCTGATGCGTCCGCAACGTTGGTCTGTCAACTCTTCCTGGATGCCTTGTGTAGTGGCAATCGAGAATTTCTTATCTTCCACAGCGATGACTACCGTTACGCCGCGATGGGTCTCAGCGGTACCGATGCCGTATTTCTTGCCTAAGTCGATGGCGAAACGGTGAGCGTCTTTGTCGGGTACATGACCCACTACGATGAAGGCCGACTCGCAATTCTGTCCATGTTCCATCATGTAGAGAAAACTGTCTGCTAAGGCTTTCTCCGAGGTGGTGAGATAACCGTCAGGGTCGCTCACATATTCACTCCGATGTTCCAAATGTGCCATCGGCACATCATCGATGGTCCAAACCCGGTCGGGGTGGGGCACTGGGCGGGCATCCTCGCCGTTGAGTGTCAAACCGGCGCTGTCGGTCATCACATGCCTGGCACTGTCTGCGTAAGCTCGTTGGCGGTTGCTGTCACCAATGTTAGCCAACTGCTGAGTGCCTGTTGTGCCAGCCTTCTCGGGCTCGTCATCAAGTATCGCACCGATAATCCCAAGCAACATAAACAACCCGAACGAGATAAGACACCCCAATCCAATACCCTTCTTCGTACTCCCGCCTTTCTTCTGCGGATGGATCGGTTGATGCTGTCTCTGCCATTGTTGTGGTTGCCCCTGCTGCTGGTATGGAGTTTGCCCCTGCTGCTGGTATGGAGTTTGCCCCTGCTGTTGGTAAGGAGTTTGTCCCTGCTGTTGGTAAGGAGTTTGTCCCTGCTGCCCATACGCCGTATTAGGTATATTGGCCGTATTCCCTTGCGTCGGCTGCCCATGCGTCGGTTGCCCTTGTGTCGGCTGCTGAGGTTGTCCCTGTCCCTGCTGATTATTTGGCCGATAGGGTGGCGGT
>CAMJAO010000202.1 GCA_946403615.1 uncultured Prevotellaceae bacterium | reverse complement strand
ACGCTTTCAGACGCATCCTTCCGTCTGACCGCATTTACACCGACGAGTTGCGTACATTGGGGTGGGGAACCGACGCAAGTTTTTACCGTCAAATCCCCCAAGTGGTCATCCGCAGCGACAGCGAGGAAGAGATTTCCAAAATCGTACAATTGTGCAAAGAGCACCATCTGCCTTATACATTTCGGGCCGCCGGCACCTCTCTGTCAGGTCAGAGTTGCACCGACAGCGTTCTCATCGTGGCCGGTAAGCATTGGGAAAAGTACGAGTTGATAGAAAACAAGGATAGTGACGACCTGACCATCCGTCTTCAGCCCGGAATTATCGGCTCACGGGTCAATGATATCTTGAAACCCTATGGTCGTGTATTCCCGCCTGACCCTGCTTCTATCGGTTCTGCTATGGTCGGTGGTATTGTCTGCAACAATGCGTCTGGCATGAACTGTGGTGTGCATGCGAACAGCGACCGTATGTTGATTTCTGCCCGCTTGATTCTTACAGACGGCACCATTCTCGACACCGGCGATGAAGCCAGCAGAGAGGCCTTCCGCAAGAGCCATCCCGATTTCCTGAAGAAAATTGAAGATTTGCGCGATAAGATTCGTGCTGATAAGGAATTGTCGAACCGCATACGAAACAAATACCTTATTAAAAATGTCACTGGTCTGAACCTTCGTCCTTTGGTTGCCTACGATGATCCCTTTGACATCATCGCACACAGCATTGTAGGTTCAGAAGGAACTTTGGCTTTCCTCTCCGAAGTGACCATGCATACCCTGCGCGATTACAAGTACAAAGCTTCGGCCATGGTTTATTTCCTGACCATGAAAGAAAGTTGTGAGGCTGTGGTGGCCATGAAGAAGTTGAAGGCGGGTGCCGAGGACTTGAAGATGAGCGCCGAAGACTTGATGGTAAAAAGTGCCGAGATGTTGGACTACATGTCGTTGAATTCTGTCGACGATCCCGTATTCTTACAGTATAAGAAAGATGTGGATGCCGGAAAGATAGAGGGCGTGGAACCTGGCGACTACCATAACCTCACTGCCATCCTCACTGAGACCAAAGGCATCACCCATGAGCAATTGCTTGAGAAGATTGAAAAGATTAAGGAGTGCCTTGGCAATTTCAAATTGTACATCCCTGCCGAATTTACAGAAGATCCCGCCGTTTATGGCAAATATTGGGCCATCCGTTCTGGCATATTCCCCTCTGTGGGCGGTACCCGTCCGGTAGGCACTTCTTGTCTGATTGAAGACGTGGCCTTCCCTATAGAATCTCTCCCCGAAGCTACCGTGAAACTTCAGCAACTCATTGCGGAGCATGGTTACAGTGATGCATGTATCTATGGCCATGCTTTTGAGGGCAATTACCATTTCATCTTGAACCAGAGCTTTAAGAGTGAGAGTGAGGTGAAGCGATATGCCGACATGATGCGTGCCGTGGCCAAATTGGTTGTGGAAGGTTATGACGGCTCACTCAAGGCCGAGCATGGCACAGGCCGCAACATGGCTCCATTTGTCAAATACGAGTGGGGCGAGAAGGCTTATGCCGCAATGAAGGAGTTGAAGGCAATTTTCGACCCCGACGGTTTGTTGAACCAAGGCGTTATCTTCAACGACGACCCCGACTGTTTCATCAAGTGCCTGAAACCATTGCCCGTGTTGGACTACGATTTCGACAGCGTCCCCGACGGCGGACATTATCTGATGGACCCCGGCCTTTCTACTGCCAAGGAGACGATAGAGCAGGTGAAACGAGCCAACAAATGTATCGAGTGCGGTTTCTGTGAGGTAAATTGCATGTCGTGCGGACTGACCCTCTCGAGCAGAATGCGTATTGCTGTTCAGCGTGAGATACGCGAATTGGAGGCGACTGGCGCAAATCCCGAGCGTGCCGCTACTTTGCGCAAGCAATACAAGTACTATGGCGATCAGACTTGTGCCACGGATGGCTTGTGCTCTACCTCATGCCCGATGAAAATCAATACTGGCGAACTCACCCACCTTATTCGTCAACTCGACATGCTCAACAGCAAGATGGGTTATAAGGCCGGCGAGTTTGCCGCTAACCACATGGCTGGAATCAAAAAAGGTCTCCGTGTCGTATTGAGCGTGGCTCATATGGGACATGTAACCTTGGGCTCAAAAATGATGAGCAGTGTCTGCCGTGGCATGAACAAGATGGGTCTTCCCCTGTGGACCACAGCCATGCCTAAAAGGAGACGTCAGCCCAAACAGTCTGATCTGACCAAGATGATTATCGAAGAAAGTGTTCCTTATGCTGAAAAGAGTCAGGCGGCAAATGACTTGAAGGTCGTGTATTTCCCCAGTTGCATCAATCAGACAATGGGTCTGTCAAGGAAATCGCCTGCCGAACGTCCTCTTGTCGACGAGGTGCTGCAACTCATGCACAAGTGCGGTTATGAGGTTATCTTCCCCGAGGGCATGGAGCGGATGTGTTGTGGCCAGATTTGGGAGAGTAAGGGAATGCTCGATATCGCCGACCGGAAGAGTGCCGAATTGGAAGCCGCGTTGTGGAAAGCCTCCGAGGAAGGTCGTTATCCTGTCCTCTGCGCGCAAAGTCCGTGTCTTCACCGTATGCGTAAGGTGATGAAGAAGATGAAATTGTACGAGCCTGCCGAGTTTATCATGACTTATCTGAAGGATAGGCTCGACTTCCATCCCATCGACCGTCCTATTGCCCTTCACCTGACGTGTTCGACACGTGAGATGGGTGTTGCTGATGACATGGTAGCGTTGGCCAAATTGTGCAGTACCAACGTCTTTGTTCCTGAGGGTGTGGGCTGTTGTGGTTTTGCTGGCGATCGTGGCTTCACTTATCCCGAACTGAACCGTTATGGCTTGCGCAAATTGCGTCCCCAGATTGAAGAACACCATATTGAAGTGGGTTATTCTAACAGCCGCACCTGTGAGATTGGTCTTGAGACGAACTCTGGAATCCCCTACATGAGCATCGTTTACTTGGTGAATGAATGTACGACAAAGAAGGATATGTAGCAGGAGTAGAGTGTGAACTATCTTTTTTACGTGTAAAATACTAATAACCAATAGCTATATATTATGAAGAAATTAACGATTTTAGCAATTCTCTTGGCAGGATTCATTCAGTCTGCCTTTTCGCAAGAGAGCAAAGGCTCAGAATTGCCACAATGGGTAAAGAACTTCAAGGTGAGCGGCTACGGCATGCTTCAATATCAGTATGAAGACACAGAGGGTGCAGACCATAACGAGTTTAACCTCCGTCTGTTGCGTTTCATCGTCGATGGTAAGATCGGAGATGTCGATTGGCGTGCCCAGATACAGGGTACGAATGCTAAAGGCCCAGGTGAGCCTACCGTTCAGTTGGTTGACCTGTATGCGGAATGGGTGAAACACAAAGAGTTCCGTGTGAGAGTCGGTCAGTTCAAACGCGCGTTTACGTTTGAGAACCCCACTCATCCTATCACACAAGGATGGTATTCCTATGCCATGGTGGTGAACAACCTGTCTGGATTCGGCGACCGTGCCGGTGAGAAGTCAAGTGGAGGCCGCGATATCGGTATCCAGGTGCAGGGTGATGTGTTGCCTAATAGCAGCGGACGTCCCTTGTTACATTACCAGGTGGGTGTGTACAACGGTGAGGGTATCAACCGTAAGGACAAAGACCACAGAAAGGATGTTATCGGCGGTTTGTGGGTAATGCCTGTGAAGGGTCTGCGCATCGGTGCATTCGGTTGGACCGGAAGCCATGGAGGCATGTCTGCTCTCGTTCCCGACCCGATGAATCCCGAGGTCACTACACAGCAGGAAATAGGCAGTGTGGGATTGAACCGTTACTGTCTTTCTGCAGAGTGGGACAAGGACGAATACACCTTCCGCACTGAATACATCCACAGCCAGGGATGGGGCGTGGCTCGCGGTCAGGCAGGTAAGGGCTCAACCCTGATTGACTACAGCAATGGAGATAAGGCCGATGGTTGGTATGTTTTCGGCATCGTGCCGGTTATCAAATCAAAACTCCATGCCAAGGCTCGTTATCAGACTTATCGTCAGGCCAAGGATTGGGATTCTGCGAAAACCATGTACGAGGTGGGTCTGAATTATTTCTTCAACAAGAATATGCAGTTGAATTTCGAATATGGTCTTGTTAACGACCGTGTATTAGCAAAGCATAATCACAATTTCTTTGATTTGGAGTTCGACTTCAGATTCTAAGTGCTTGCTTAAACCCAAACCGATATGGCGCTCCCTTCGGGGAGCGTTTTTTATTGGCAGTCATTTTAGCGCTCGATGTTTTTTCATAAAAATATTAGAGAAAACACCGGTGGTCTCATTTTTTATTTATATATTTGTACCGATAATCACAGAGGATTAATCATGACTGAAGAGCAGAAAGAGGAATTGTG
>CAMJAO010000201.1 GCA_946403615.1 uncultured Prevotellaceae bacterium | reverse complement strand
ATGAAGAGAAAGCCCGTTATTTTCCAAGTTTTTACTCGGTTGTTTGGTAATCAAAACCGAAACTGCGTGCCGAATGGTACGGTGGAACAAAATGGTACGGGCAAATTTTCCTCATTCGATGAGGCTGTCTTGGCTCGTATCAAGGACATGGGTGTCACCCATATCTGGTTCACGGGCATCATTCGTCACGCATCTCAGACCGACTACTCCGCTTACGGCATACCTTGCCAGCATCCTGATGTGGTGAAGGGTAGGGCAGGGTCGCCCTATGCCATCACCGACTATTATGATGTCGACCCTGATCTCGCGGTCAATGTCGATGGCAGGATGAAGGAGTGGGAGCAACTTATCGAACGGACACATCGGGCGGGCATGAAGGTTATCATGGATTTTGTGCCCAACCATGTGGCTCGTCAGTACCATTCCGTTTGCAAGCCTGATGGGGTGTATGACCTGGGACAGAATGACAATACCGACATGCATTTCTCTGTCAACAACAATTTCTATTATTGTTGGGGACAACCGCTCGACCTTGGTGACATCACAGCTCAGACAACCTATCAGGAGTGCCCGGCTAAAGCTACAGGCAATGACCGTTTCTCCTCGCGCCCTTCGCGTAATGATTGGTATGAGACGGTCAAACTCAATTATGGCATAGATTATTGCGATGCCGGAGGTCGCTCCGAGCATTTCTCCCCCATACCTGACACATGGAGCAAAATGACAGACATCCTGCTCTTCTGGGCTCAGAAAGGGGTGGATGGCTTCCGTTGCGACATGGCTGAGATGGTTCCGGCGTCATTTTGTCGATGGGCCACAGATAAGGTGAAGTATATCTATCCTGATAAAATCTTCATCGGAGAAGTCTATGACCCTTCACAATATCGCAATTACATCGCTGCAGGGCTCGATTTTCTCTACGACAAAGTGGGTATGTACGACTGCATTCGCGATGTCATCTGCGGCAATCGACAGGCGGCTGATATTACAACACAATGGCAGCGCACCGATGATATTCGCGACCACATGCTCTATTTCCTAGAGAATCATGACGAGCAACGTATCGCGTCCGATTTCTTCGCTGGCAACGCATGGAAAGGCATACCGGGACTTATTGTCAGTGCCTTGCTCATGAAAAACCCACTTATGGTATATGCCGGACAAGAAGTAGGGGAGAAAGGCATGGATGCAGAGGGCTTCAGTGGCGTTGACGGACGCACTACCATCTTCGACTATTGGATGGTAGATACCATTAGGCGTGAATTCTTTGACCGCAGACGGTTGAAGCAAGACGAAAGGAAACTCTTGGATTACTATTGTAAAATCATGAGGATGGCTAATGAGGAGAAGGCATTCTATGAAGGCTCCACTTTCGACCTCATGTATGTCAATCCTCATCTCGCAAACAAGCAGTTTGCTTTCTTGCGCAAGGCGGGCACTGACGTGATACTCGTCGTGGTGAATTTTGACGATCAGCCTGTCACGGCACAAGTCAACATTCCTTACCACGCATTTGAATATCTGCAGATTCCCCAACGCCAATTCTCCGCAGTGGATTTACTCTCAGGAGAAAAGACCCGGGGAAAACTCTCGGCAGACTCTCCTATGGCCGTCGTTGTTCCCGCCAATGGCGGATGTGTGCTTAAACTGACACTGTAATCATCGGAGATAATGCTGCTGAAATCGTTGATAGTGAAAAGGATCCTTTTCTGGCTTTTAGGCTTGATTGCCGTTGTCATCTTGCTGATGTGGCTCTTTGATTATCTCATCACAAGCAATGCCAGAGGCAAATTATATGACGATGTCGCTCAAGTGCCAAAGAGAAAAGTGGCACTGGTAATGGGCACTTCGCCAATAGGGAGAGATGGCAATACAAATGTCTTTTTCAAGCATCGCATCGACGCTGCGGCACAATTGTACAAGGCCGGAAAGGTGAAATACTTGCTGCTCAGTGGCGACAACCACCGCAACGATTACAACGAGCCGGTTGAGATGCAAAAGGCTCTCAGGGCAAAGGGGGTTCCAGCATCTGCTTTAATCCTCGACTATGCCGGATTCCGTACGCTCGACTCTGTCGTCAGGGCGCTGGAAGTGTTCGGGCAAGACGATATCATCATCGTCAGTCAAAAGTTCCACAACGAGCGAGCCATTTATCTCGCTGAGCATTATGGCATGAAGGCAATAGGCCTGAATGCGAAAGATGCTGTGGGGTATAGGGCGAAAAAGGTGTCTTTTCGCGAGTTTTTTGCAAGGACAAAGGTCTTCGTGGATTTCATCTTTGGGAAAGAACCGAAATATTTAGGCGAGAAAATTCAAATCAAATAATATGGTGTTATGGCATCTGATTATATCTTAAACGACCACAACAAAGAGGAGTTCCCTCCTGCGCACACGGCTGAACATCTGCTCAATCAGTTGATGGTGAGAAAATACGGTTGCGAGAGGTCGCGCAATGCACACATCGAGCGAAAGAAAAGCAAAATCAGTTACATCCTTGACCAAAAACCTGACCGAAAGGCAGAAAAGGAGATTGAGCGCGAAATGAACGAACTCATCCGGCAGGATATGCCGGTGACGTTTCAGTTTGTCACGCGTGCTGAACTCGACGGCATCATCATGGATGCAGAAGAAGGTACGCCCGATGCCCTCTTGTCGTTGGAACGGTTGCCCGAAGATGCTTCTGACACCATTCGTCTTGTCCGTATTGGCGATTACGATGTCTGCCCCTGCATAGGCAAACATGTGCGCAGCACTTCACAAATCGGCCGTTTCGAGATGCTTGGCACCAACTGGGACGAAATGACCCGCTCTTTCCGCATCCGTTTCAAAATCGTCCAGTAGACCATCTTTCATCTCTTCGAAAGGACTAGAAGTGCTGGCTTTTCGGAGTTTTCTCTCACTTCTCACCTCCAACCTCTCAACCTCATAAAACATCGGAGCCGCAACTGAAAAGTTGCGGCTCCGATGTTATTTACTTCGTCTCTATTTCTTCCTTCATGTCGATGAATTGCTTTTTCGCATCGTAAAATTCGTATTGCAAGAAAGCCATCTTTTGAGAAGGTATCACATGCACTCCGAATCCATACTTAAACTGCCATTTACGCTTCAAAGACACTATGCCTTGATTGATATAGGCTGCCACGTAGGGGTGGACATGCAAATAGAAACTCTTTACGCCAATCTTGTTGACCAAGTGATCAATTTTACTCTCCAACTGGTCGGTGAACAATATACTCGACCGGATTGTTCCTTTGCCGAAACAGGTGGGACAGGTCTCTTCTACCATCACATCCATAGCAGGGCGTACACGCTGACGCGTGATTTGCATCAAACCGAATTTGCTCAGTGGCAAAATGTTGTGGCGCGCGCGGTCTTTCTGCATGTTCTTGCACATCCGCTCGTATAGCATCTGACGGTCCTCGGCAAGGTTCATGTCGATAAAGTCGATAACGATGATACCGCCCATATCGCGAAGACGCAACTGTCGTGCTATCTCATCGGCTGCGCCTAAATTCACCTGCAAGGCATTCGCCTCCTGACCGTTGGCTGAACGGGTTCGGTTGCCGCTGTTCACATCCACAACATGCAGTGCCTCGGTGTGCTCAATAATCAGATAGGCGCCATGTTTGTAATTCACGGTCTTGCCAAAACTCGACTTCAACTGTTTCGTCACGTTGAAATTGTCGAAAATGGGCACATTACCAGTGTACATCTTCACAATGTTGGCCTTATCCGGAGCAATCAGCGTCACATAGTGCTTCACTTCCTGACAAACCGACTCGTCATTCACATAGATGTTCTCGTATGACGGGTTGAACAAATCGCGTAGCATCGCTACTGCACGGCCCGTCTCCTCGAATACCAACTGTGGGCGGGTTTGTGTCTTTTGCACTTTCGTGATGGCGTCTTCCCAACGCTTCAGAAGCACTTTCAACTCACTGTCCAACTCCGCTACACGCTTTCCTTCTGCCGAAGTGCGGACGATAACACCGAAATTTTTCGGGCGGATGCTTTGAATCAGTTGCTTCAGGCGGGCACGCTCTTCACCGCTCTTGATCTTGGATGATACAGAAACTTTATCATTGAATGGCATGAGTACCAGATAACGTCCGGCAAAACTCAACTCGCCAGTAAGTCGTGGACCCTTCGTAGATATGGGTTCTTTTACAATCTGCACCAGCACTTCTTGACCCAACGACAACGTGGTCGCTATACTGCCGTCTTTCTTCAGGTCGGGCAAGCGTGATGCTTTCGAGATGGGATAAAGTTTCTTCCTGTCACTCTGTACCTGTTTCAGGTATTTCGTGTATGAGTCAAATTGGTTACCTAAGTCTAAATAGTGAAGAAAGGCGTCGCGCTCAAATCCTACATCTACGAAACAGGCGTTAAGACCTGGCATCAGTTTTTTGACTTTTGCAATGTAGATGTTTCCTACAGAAAAAGATGCCGACCGGGTTTCATTCT
>CAMJAO010000200.1 GCA_946403615.1 uncultured Prevotellaceae bacterium | reverse complement strand
TTGATATTTTCAAAAAAGGACACAAAATATTTGCTCCGCCATCTTTACTATATTTTCTATACAACGATGTTGACAGAGACTGGTTTATGTCACATGACGAGTCACTAATGACATACAGCCAATTGGACGACAATGACATCTGGTGTGCCGTAAAAGAGTGGTCAAGAAGCGATGACCCCATCCTCTCATTATTGTCGATGAATCTGGTAAACCGCAAACCTTTCAAAGTAGAAATCAGCGAAGAGCCCTTCTCTGAAGACTATTTACACGACCTTCGCCATCGCATCAGTCTCAGTTCTGGCATTGCAGAAGAAGAGTGCAAATATTTGATGAGCGTCAATGCCATCGAGAAAGACATGTATGATGTGAATGATGACCATATCAGCATATTATATAATGACGGCACGACAAAAGATATTACCGAAGCGTCGGAAATATTGAATGTGGCGTTACTCTCAAAGAAAGTTAAGAAATATTACCTTTGCTATCAGAGATTAAGTTAAAGCATATCCGTCAACCTCTACGTCTACTTAAAGGATTAACATATTCTCGTCTTTTTCTGTAAATATACGCGGCATTTCGGAAATAAGAATGAAAAAGACGGCTCATTTTGTATCCTGCTCTATTTGCAGTTTATTCGGATTATATATACTGCATTTAGGGAATAAAAATGAAAAAAAGGATTTTTCATTTTGTATTCCGCTCAATTTGCAGTATATTTGCAAAATAATTGTACCAAAACATCTAAAAAATGGATTTTACCGCAAAACAAATAGCCGGATTGATAGAAGGAAGAATTGAAGGTGACGAAAACATGACCGTGAATTCTTTTGCTAAAATAGAAGAAGGAAAAACCGGTTCCATCTCATTCCTATCCAATCCGAAATACACCCATTTTCTTTATACGAGCGAATCAAGCGTCATCATCGTGAATGAAGACCTGGTTTTGGAGCAAGAGGTGAAGCCCACCCTGATTCGCGTAAAAAATGCTTATGAGAGCGTAGCCAAACTTTTACAAATCTACGAATCGATGAAGCCAAAAAAGAAAGGCATCGACTCGTTGGCATTTATCTCTTCTAAAGCGGAAGTGGGCTCAGATTGCTATATTGGTGCGTTTGCATATATTGCAGACGGAGCAGTAATTGGTGACCGTTGTCTTATTTATCCTCATGCGCATATCGGCGAGGGCGTTGTTCTTGGCGACGATTGCATCATTTATCCCAATGCGACCATTTATCATGGCTGTCAATTAGGCAATCGTGTCACCATACATGCAAATAGTGTAATTGGAGCCGATGGTTTTGGTTTCGCGCCGAATGCTGACGGTTATGACAAAATTCCTCAAATCGGCATTGTTAAGATTGAAGATGATGTGGAGATTGGTGCTAACTCGTGCGTGGACCGCTCTACGATGGGATGTACTTTGATTCACAAAGGTGTGAAATTAGACAATTTGGTACAGATAGCACACAACTGTGAAGTGGGTGAGAATACGGTGATGTCCGCCCAAGTCGGCATTGCCGGTTCCACGAAAGTGGGGTCTTGGTGTATGTTTGGTGGTCAAGTAGGAGTTGCCGGTCATATCACCATCGGTGACAAGGTGTTCTTAGGCGCTCAGTCGGGTGCTCCTGGCAGCATCAAAAGTAACCAGACGCTTATCGGCACCCCACCCATGCCCCCCACCCCATATTTTAAGTCACAAGCGATATTCCGCCGTTTACCCGACATGTATAAACAGTTGAATGAACTTCAGAAAGAAATAGACGAATTAAAGAAACAATTAAAATAAATTATGTTGAAACAAAAAACTCTTAAAGGCAGTTTCTCTTTGTTTGGCAAGGGTCTGCATACCGGCTTAAGTCTTACCGTCACCTTCAACCCTGCAGCGGAGAATACAGGTTACAAGATACAACGAATCGACTTAGAAGGACAGCCCATCATCGATGCTGTGGCCGAGAAGGTTGTTGACACCCAGCGTGGCACAGTCCTCGCCTCTGACGATGTGCGTGTGTCAACTGTAGAACATGGACTTGCCGCCCTTTACGCATTGGGCATAGACAACTGTCTTATACAGGTGAATGGTCCTGAGTTTCCCATCCTCGACGGCAGTTCTGCCATGTATGTGGAAAAGATACAACAAGTTGGTGTCGTTGACCAAAATGCGCCCAAAGACTATTATATCATCCGCCACAAGATAGAGGTAAGAGACGAAGAGAGCGGTTCCTGCATCACCATTCTGCCAGATGATGAGTTCAGCATAACAGCGATGTGCTCATTTGAGTCGAAATTCATCAACAGCCAGTTTGCAACATTGGACAACATCAACAATTTCGCAGAGGAGATTGCGCCTGCCCGCACTTTTGTGTTTGTACGCGATATAGAACCTTTGCTGAATGCCAATCTAATCAAAGGCGGTGACATGGATAATGCTATCGTCATCTATGAGAAACAAACTACACAAGAGAGATTGGACAAGTTGGCAGATTTGTTAAAAGTGCCTCACATGGATGCCACCCATTTGGGCTATATCCAACCTAAGCCATTGGTATGGGAGAATGAGTGTACCCGCCATAAGCTGCTTGACATCGTCGGCGACATGGCTCTGATAGGCAAGCCCATCAAAGGCCGTATTATCGCCACCCGTCCCGGACACACTGTCAATAACAAGTTTGCCCGTCTGATGCGCCGTGAAATCCGCAAGCATGAGATACAGGCTCCTATTTACGACCCGAATGAGGCACCCGTCATGGATAACATCCGTATTCGTGAGTTATTGCCACACCGCTATCCCATGCAGTTGGTGGATAAAGTCATTGCTCTTGGTCCGACAAGCATTGTCGGTGTGAAGAATGTGACGAGTAATGAGCCGTTCTTTACAGGTCACTTCCCTCAGGAGCCGGTTATGCCTGGCGTATTGATGATTGAGGCGATGGCACAGTGCGGCGGTCTGCTGGTCCTTAATACACTTGACGAGCCCGAGCGCTGGTCCACTTATTTTATGAAAATCGACGATGTGAAATTCCGCCAGAAAGTGGTACCTGGCGACACTTTGCTCTTCAGAGTAGAATTACTGCAACCACTTCGTCACGGCATCAGTTCCATGAAAGGCTATATGTTTGTCGGCGACCATGTAGTAGCAGAGGCTACCTTTACCGCACAGATTGTGAAAAACAAATAAACCATAAGCCATGAATACCATTAGCCCGTTAGCATTCGTCCACCCTGAAGCACAGTTGGGCGACAACAATGTCATCGGACCGTTTTGTTACATCGACCGCAACACCGTTATCGGCGACAACAACGTCCTTCAAAATAGTGTTACCATCCATTATGGTGCCCGTATAGGCAATAATAATGAGTTTTTCCCGGGTGCCAGCATATCGACAAAGCCACAGGATTTGAAGTTCCAAGGCGAAGACACGATATGTGTGATAGGCAACAACAACAGCATCCGTGAAAGTGTGACCATCTCCCGTGGAACTGCTTCAAAAGGTCAGACCACGATAGGAAACAACTGCCTTTTGATGGAGAATATGCATGTCGCACACGATTGTGTTCTTGGAAATAATCTGATCATCGGCAACTCTACAAAGATAGCCGGAGAAGTGATTATTGATGACAATGCCATCATCAGTGCCACTTGTCTGATTCATCAGTTCTGTCGAGTTGGCGGTTATGGCATGTTCCAAGGCGGCAGCCGCACCAGTCAGGACATTCCTCCCTACATCATAGCCGGAAAAGAGCCTATTCGCTATGCCGGTGTTAATATTATCGGTTTGCGTCGCCATGGATTCAGCAACGAACTGATTGAGCAAATACATGAGGCATACCGCATTTTGTATTCAAAGGGTCTGATGGCCGAAGGTATTCAGGAAATCCGCCGTACGTTGCCCGACATTCCTGAAATCAACTATATCACAAGTTTTGTAGAGTCCTCGAAACGCGGCATCATACGATAGATTAACGATGCAAAACCTGGTCGTCATCACCGGCCCGACAGGAGTAGGTAAAACAGAAACCTGTCTGAAACTGGCAACGCATTACGGCATCCCGATCATCAATGCCGACTCGCGTCAGATATACTCTGGTCTGTGCGTCGGTACAGCCGCCCCTACCGCAGAGCAGTTGTCGCAGGTAAAGCATTATTTTGTAGGCACCCTGTCGATAAGTGACTATTACAGTGCATCGCGCTTTGAGGAAGATGTTCTACATCTGCTCAGTCATGAGTTAGCCTCTTCCTCTTTGGCATTAATGAGCGGGGGAAGTATGATGTATGTCGATGCGGTATGCAACGGTATAGACGACATTCCCACGATAGATGAAGGGACACGTGCTTTGATGAAGCAAAAACTGGAGGAAGAAGGACTTGAAAGCCTGTGTGAGGAACTAAAATCTTTAGATCCGGACTATTATGAGATTGTGGACCGCAAAAATACACGTCGTGTCGTCCATGCAATGGAAATCTGCTATATGACTGGT
>CAMJAO010000199.1 GCA_946403615.1 uncultured Prevotellaceae bacterium | reverse complement strand
ACACGAAGAAGAAGAAGTACTGCCGTTTCAAGAAGAGCGGTATCAAGTACATCGATTACAAAGATCCCGAGTTCCTCAAGAAGTTCCTCAATGAGCAGGGTAAGATCCTTCCCCGCCGCATCACCGGTACATCGCTGAAATATCAGCGCCGTGTGGCACAGGCTGTGAAGCGCGCCCGCCAGATTGCACTTCTCCCGTTTGTAACTGATTTGATGAAATAAAAATAGGAGGTAGCAATATGGAAATTATACTGAAAGAAGATATCATCGGTCTGGGTTATAAAAACGAAATCGTTAATGTAAAACCCGGTTACGGACGCAACTACCTCATCCCCCAGGGAAAAGGTGTCATTGCTTCTGAGTCCGCAAAGAAAATTCTCGCTGAGAACCTCCGCCAACAGGCTCACAAAATCGAGGCTCAGCGCGCTGCTGCACAGAAACGTGCCGACCAACTCGAGAACGTGAAACTCGAAATCGCTATGAAGGTCAGCGCCACTGGTGTTACCTATGGTTCTGTCAATGCAGGTGTTGTTGCTGAAGAACTGAAAAAGCAGGGATTCGACATCGACCGCAAAATCATCACCATGCGCGATGCTAAACACCTCGGCGAATTCGAGGCTACCATTCATTTCTACAAAGGCGTAGAGGTGAAACTCCCCGTTATCGTCGTTGCAGAGAACGCTCCCAAAGAGGAGGTCGCTGAAGAGGCTCCCGCCGCTGAGGTTGAAGCTCCCGTTGAGGAGGCTGTCGCTGAAGTCGAGGCTCCCGTTGAGGAGGAAGAGGCTCCCGCAGCTGAGTAATTGTTGTAGAGTAATCTTTTTTACTGTAAAGCAGTTATATAAGACGATTCCCATCCGCTGTCATGGCGGATGGGATTTTTTTTGTACCTTTTTTTGACTTTTCCTTTTTTATTGCTATTTTTGCAAACGATTGTAATAAAGTCACCATGAAACGACCACTATCCTTAATTACTGTTATTTCCGCTGCGATTCTTGTCTCATGCGGAGGAAAGCAAAACAAAACCGATAATGATGCTGATTCCGTAACTACGAATCAGCCGATAACTCTTGAACAACAATATTTGCCCGACACGATGTTCGCATCGGCCAAAGCCGTGGATTTCCGTGTCGAGGCAGTCGATTCTACTGATGGCTCGTTGTTGGGAACGGACCGCTATCAGCAAGATGACCGTGTTCTGACCTTCCGCAAGAATCCTTATCGCAATGCGGACTTTGGAGGAAAGGTCAGCGGCACACCATCGACCATTGAGGTGGCGTGGCGTTTCGATACTTACGAGGATTATACCCCCACACGTTTCGGCACATGGGCTGGAGGCTCTGGATGGACAGGGCAACCTCTCTATGTGAAATGGACCGACGAGGAGATGGATGCTTTCCGCAAATCATCACCAGGACTCACGACCGACTTCGACCGTGAGGAGATCATCGTCGGTTCGCTCTGTGGGCGCGCTTATTTCATCAATTACAATACTGGAAAAGAGTCACGACAGTTTCTCGATACGGGCAATCCCATCAAAGGCACCATGTCGCTCGACCCGGAATACAAAAACCTATATGCGGGTCAGGGCGTGCCGGCTCGTCAACCCTTCGGTTGCATGGCGTTCGATTTGTTGAAACATGAACGTACGTTCTTCTACAACGATCCGAAGGCATGGCGCAATTGGCAGGCGTTTGACTCCTCGCCGGTGGTCATCGGTGATTTCCTCTTCTGGCCAGGTGAGAACGGAAGTCTCTATAAATGGAAGCGGACGCAAGGCGGATTGGCTCTGCACACAGTGTTGCGCTATCGTGTCAATGGTATGGCACCTGGCATCGAGTCGTCGATTTGTGTCTATCGCAACTACGGTTTCTTCTCCGACAACCATGGCAATGTTATTGCTGTCAATCTCAACACCATGCGTCCTGTATGGCACTATAAAAACCACGATGACAGTGACGCGTCAATTGTATGCAAGTTGGAGAACGGGCATCCTTATCTTTATACTGCTTGCGAAGTGGATAAACAGGGCTTTTCTGCCAACTGCCATTTCATCAAAGTTGATGCCCTTAACGGCTCGCTCGTATGGGAACTGCAGATACCATGCAACCGAAAAGACTTCGGCAGCAAAATCCTCGACGGAGGTGCCTATGCCACACCTTTGCTCGGCGGTGGTGATTGTGAGGGTATGATATTCGCTAATATCACACGCAACAGTGCTGCTGAGGCTCCGGGTCAACTGACTGCTATCAATACCAAAGACGGAAAAATCATCTATGCCACGCCTCTCAAGCAGTTCGTGTGGACTTCGCCTGTGGCTTTCTACAATGAAAAACAGGAGATGTTCATTTTCACAGGCGACTCTTCAGGCAATGTTTATCTCATACGAGGAAAGACGGGTGAGATTCTCTTCACAAAACCCGTTGCCAACAACTTTGAGTCTTCGCCTGTCGTCGTAGGCAACACCGCCATCGTAGGTTCGCGTGGCAACGGCATCTATAAGTTCGTGATAAAATAATACTCTTTTCTCTTTCATTGTGCTTTAGGCTGCGATTCCAATACCACAAATAATTGAATAATATGCATCTCAACAAAGATACCCGACTTCAAAACGGCAAATACACCATCCTGGAATTCCTCGGTCAGGGTGGTTTCGGCATCACTTACAAGGCAGAAACCTCCGACGGGCAGATTGTTGCCATCAAGGAGTTCTTCATGAAAGATTCTTGCATGCGCGGCGACGACTCGAAGCGTATCACCGTATCGACTGAGAGTGCTCGTACAGAAGTGGAGCGCTACCGCCAGAAATTCATTAAAGAGGCGAATAACCTGTTGAGACTTGATCATCCCAACATCGTTAAGGTGTATGATGTGTTCAAGGAGAACGACACCGACTATTACGTCATGCAATACATGGCAGGCGGCTCGCTGCGTGACTATGTGCTGAGTCACGGCCCGATGGATGAGCCGACGGCTAAAAACTACATCCTGCAGGTGGCGTCAGCATTGGATTACATGCACATGGAGAAACACCTTTGCCATTACGACGTGAAGCCCGGTAATATTATGTTGGATGGCGGCAAGGCGATGCTCATAGATTTCGGCCTGTCGAAAAATTACGATACTTCGGGTCAGCAGACCAGTACTACTCCCGTGGGCATCAGCGCTGGATATGCACCCATCGAGCAATACCAGCAGTCATTGCAGGAGTTTTCGCCTGCCACCGACATCTATGCCCTCGGCGCCACGCTTTATTTCCTGTTGTCGGGCCAGAATCCTCCCGAGGCGAGTGTCGTTCTCGAGCGGGGTCTGACTTGTCCCGTACAGATGTCGCAAAACACATGGGCTGTCATCACGCAAGCCATGCAACCTGTCCGATTCGAACGGTTCCAAATGGTCAGCGCTTTCTCGCAGGCCCTCTCCAATGACGAAACGGTAATAAAGCCTGACATCGGACAAGTAAACGAAATTCATGGCTCAACGGTTGAATATCCGCAACCACATAAGAATAAATCATTGTTGTGGGTGGTGGCAGCCTTACTGGCACTGTTGTTAGTGATTGCCTTAGTCCTCCTTAACAAAAAAGAACAGGCAGTTATTCCTGATGTCAAGGTGCCAGAACAAGTTGTCGAGGAAGAAATGGAGGAGACCGTTGATTTGCCATTCGCGACGAAATATGTGCATAAGACCTCCAAGATAGGTCAAGCCGATGTAGAGGTGACATTCGATTATCCGACTCAGGGACCGCAACAATTAGTTGAGGCAATACGCTCGCTGATTTTGGAAAATTTGAATGGAGAGAACGTTTCTTCATACACTGGTGACTTGAGCGATGGAGATGCCTTAGCCGATTATTATGCCAGACAGTATGCTTCGTACTATAGCAGTGATGTTGACTTGAAAGAATATCCTGCTGAGTTGGAGTTTAGGTTTAAGAAACTGTCAGAGACCGACAAGTTTATAACCTACGAGGTGTATCTGTCTGAATATTGTGGCGGTGCCATGCATGGCATGTATATGTCAACAGGCGTAACATTCAAAAAGTCGAACGGAAGTGTGGTGACTGATATCATCAGAAATACTTCTGATCCGGCATTTAAGAAGATTGTTATCGACGAGGTCTTGTCAAAAATCAACTCTTCTTTGGAAGATATTACTGCTTATTTTAAAAATGATTTTAACGAGAACCCGCTTCCCCAGTCTGAATTGTTCCTTTCTGAACGAGGTGTGGAATTGCGATATCAGCCTTACGAGATCGCTTCGTATGGTGATGGCATAATAGAAGTGTCACTTCCATGGTGGGAAATTAAAGATTATCTTACCGAAGAAGCCAAATCGCTCGTTGATACGGCTAATTGACAATGGTATTCTCGTTGACAACGATATCATCGCCGAAAAAATAGAAGAATATGCGTCTCAAAAAAGATACCCGACTTCAAAACGGCTGACATCGGCTCTGGCCGAGGAGGTGCAGTCGTTCCTCTATGCCTATCAGAT
>CAMJAO010000198.1 GCA_946403615.1 uncultured Prevotellaceae bacterium | reverse complement strand
TTATTATTTGCGACTATCTTTTGCCTGTCACGTCTTTCTCGTATTGCTGAATGGCCGCGATGAACTCATCGCCCACGGGGACGCCGTTCTTCATGTTGAAATAGTCGAAGACGGCACCGAAAGGCATCGATTTGGCCTCTTCCATCAATGCGAGGCGCTCAAAATACTGGCCGCGGTCCTCATATTCACGCAGTTGTGCTTTCGGCTCGAGCAGGGCTTGCAGGATGCATTTCTGTGTGGCTCTTGTGCCGATAATATAAGCACCGATGCGGTTGATGGAGGCATCGAAATAGTCGAGACCCACATGTGCGCGGCCTAGTGCATCGCAACGCACCAGTTCCTTGAAAAGGTCAAGCGTCTGGTCGTTCATGATGGTCACATGGTCAGAGTCCCAGCGTACGGGGCGGCTCACATGCAACATCAGTTCGGGCACATACATGAGCAGGGTGCTCACAAAGTCGCTCACATTCTCTGTCTGCTCGTAATGGCCGGTGTCGAGGGTGTACATCTGCCGACGTGTGGCACAGTAGGCAGTGTAGAAATCGTGCGAGCCAACAGTATAACTCTCCAATCCGATGCCGAAAAGTTTGGCCTCGAAGCAGTTTTTTACGCCGTCGAGCCGTTCCGCCATAATCTCGTCGAGCGAAGCGGCAAGTATCTCACGGTATTTCATGCGCTGCACGGGCACATCCTTAGAACCATCGTGCACCCAGATATTCATGATACAAGGATCGCCTTGCGCCTTACCCATGGCATCGGCTATGCGGCGGCAACGCTTGGTATGCTCTATCCAAAAGTCGCGTATGGCTTTGTCGGGATTGGAGAGGGTCAGATTGCCACTCTTGGGATGTGAGAACGAGGTAGAGTTGAAATCCAACTTCATGTTGTTCTCTTTCGCCCAGTCTATCCAACTCTGGAAATGTTCCACGTCACATTGGTCGCGGTCGACGAATTTCCCTTTGAAATCGCCGTAAATCTCATGAAGATTGAGTCGATGATTGCCCGCAAGGAGCGTTTTCACGAACTCGATGTCCTGACGCACTTCGTCGATGTTACGGGCACGTCCGGGATAATTGCCGGTGGTCTGTATGCCGCCGCTGAGGGCGTCGTTTCGTTCAAAGCCCACCACATCGTCTGTCTGCCAGCAGTGGAGTGATATCTGCTGCTTTTGCAGTTGTTCCAGCACCACGTCGGTATCGACGCCCATCGCGGCATAGCGTTCCTTCGCTATTTCATACGCCCTGATGATTTGTTCTTCTCTCATGAATTTGGAATTTTAGAAGACAACGAAAACAACTATCAACAACTAATGTTTGGTGTCGCTTGGTTGTCATTGTTATTTGTTATCATTTATTGGAAAACAACTGAAACAACGATAAACAACTACGTTGTTAACTGTTGTGTGAGTTGCCTATGTTCTTATTGAGATGATAAGTTTACTATGGATTGATATTTTTCATATGCCATATCCCATTCCTGCAGATTCGCAGGTGTGAAACGGCGGAGGGTAATGCTGTCAGCGATGATGCGGCGCATCTGCCAGATATCACTTACTTCGCCGGCGGCTCTGGCCTGAAGCATGATGTTGCCTAAGGCGGTGGCTTCCTGCGGACCCGCCAGCACCTCGATGCCAAGCGCATTGGCGGTAAACTGATTGAGGTACTGATTGAGCGACCCGCCCCCAATGATATGCAGCACATCGATGTCGAACGGGGCAAACTCCTTAAGGCGGGTGAACACCTCGCGGTAACGGAGTGCCAACGAGTCGAAAATACAGCGGCAAATCTGTGCATAATCCTCAGGCACAGGCTGTTGCGTATGGCGGCAATAGTCTTGTATGGCAGTCACCATCGACGGAGGATTGGCAAATACCGGGTCGTCGGGATTGATGAGACTGCGGAAGGCTTGCTGCTTTACCATCTCGGCCAACAACTCGCTATGTGAGGCGGGCGCATCGGGCAGTTCCTTGCGGCTGCGCTCATACAACCACATGCCACAGATATTCTTCAGAAAACGTGTGGTGCCCTCTACTCCACCCTCGTTGGTGAAGTTGAGTTCATAACTGCGGTCGCAGATGACGGGCTCGGGTGTCTCGACGCCCATGAGCGACCATGTGCCACTACTCAGATAGGCAAAGCCGCTATCGCGTGCAGGCACGGCCGCTACAGCACTGGCTGTGTCGTGCCCCGCCACGGCCACCACCGGCAGGGCTCCCAGTCCGGTCAACCGCTGCACCTCAGGGGTCAATGTGCCTATCACAGTGCCGGGATTGACGTCGCGCCCAAAATGATTGCGGTTAAGCCCCACGCTGTCGAGCAAACTGTCGTCGAGTGCACGTGTACGAGGGTTGAGCATCTGGCTGGTCGAGGCGATGGTATATTCACAGACCATTTCGCCCGTAAGCATATAACTGAGGGCATCGGGCATGAAGAGGATTTTACTTGCTTGGCGCAATGCGCTGTTATCCGCCTTTCGCATGGCATAGAGCTGGAAAAGCGAGTTGAAATTCATAAACTGTATGCCCGTGATGTGATAGACATCTTGCCGTGGTTTCACGTCACGGAGATACTCGTCCATGACGCCGACGGTGTGGGGATCACGGTAGGACAGCGGATTGCGCAGAATGGCTCCGTCGTCGCCCACAAACACGAAATCGACGCCCCATGTGTCAATGCCTATCGACATGAGGTTTATGCCGCGCTGAGCCGCCTTTTGCAGTCCGCGTATCACCTCGTCGTAAAGCGCGAAAATATCCCAATAGACATGTCCGCCAGTCTGGATAAGCCGGTTGTCAAACCGGGTCAGTTCTTCCAATGTGATTTTACCGTCGGTCAGGTGTCCGACGATGGTCCGTCCGCTGGTAGCACCCAAATCGACGGCAAAAAAACTGTTTGTTTTAGGCATCTGTGAATATGTAGTTGCTGTTTTTAGATATAAAGGTCAGATTTATGCCTTCCCTTCTTTGTAAAAGACACTTTTTGTAGTACTTTTGTAACCATGAAAACAGCGATAATCGGCGGCGGAGCGGCAGGATTCTTTCTGGCTGTCAATCTGAAAGAGATGATGCCCGAAATGGAAGTGACCATCTTCGAGCGGGGGCAACGTGTGCTGCGAAAGGTGGAAATCTCTGGCGGCGGACGGTGCAACTGCACCAATACGTTTGACGGTGTGAAGGACTTGAGCGCTGTCTATCCGCGAGGTTATCGCCTGATGAAACGGTTGTTCAAGACGTTCGACTACCATGACGCTTACGAGTGGTTTGAACGGCATGGTGTGCGCCTGACTGTGCAGGAAGACCAATGTGTCTTTCCCGCCTCGCAAGACTCGCACACCATCATTAACTGCCTGACGCACGAGGCACGCCGACGGGGTGTAGAGATTCGCATCGGGGCGGCCGTCTCTTCGCTCGACGATTTAGCCGGTTTTGATCACATCGCGGTGACCACAGGTGGACAACCGCGCATGTCGGGACTGCAATGGTTGGCCGACATGGGGCATGAAATCATCCCGCCAGTGCCGTCGCTGTTCACTTTCGAGATTGGCGACAAGGCGCTCACGGAGATGACCGGAACGGTGGCCGACACCGCCACAGTGATGCTCCCCGGCACGAAACTCCGCGCGTCAGGGCCACTGCTCATCACCCACTGGGGCATGAGCGGACCAGCCATCCTGCGTCTGTCAAGTTATGCGGCGCGCCATCTCTTTGAGCACGATTATCACTGCCCGCTGTCAGTCAATTGGGCTAGTCGTCATGATGCCGACACCAGCGAGGCACTTACCGCCATCGCCATCCGTCAGCCACAAAAGCAGGTCACATCCACACCGCCGTTCAACCTTACGAGGCGGCTATGGGAATACTTGGCAGGAAAGAGTCTGGGCAACAGGGCACAACGTCGGTGGGCTGAACTCAGCAAGAAAGATCACCATTTGTTGGTGAACATCCTTTGCAACGACACATATGACATCACGGGCAAAGGAACATTCAAAGACGAATTCGTCACATGCGGAGGGGTGTCATTGTCAAGTGTCAACCCAGCCACACTGGAGAGCCGCGTATGCCCGCATCTCTATTTCGCAGGCGAAGTGCTCGACATCGACGGCGTGACGGGCGGTTTCAACTTCCAAGCCGCCTGGACCACCGCCTACACCGTGGCTCGAGCGATAACAGCCTCACCCCCAACCCCTCTCCAAAGGGCGAGGGGCGTAGATAGCGATTTCGGACATACATGAAATAACCTACAAGCAAACACGAGAATGACACCACGTTGTCGAGATATACTTCATGTATATCCGTATTTGAGATGGTCTTCTCTATCCCCAGCAGTTTTGTGATTTCGGACATACATGAAGTATGTACCTACTTATAGCACATTCCCATCCAGCGGACATACATGAAGTATGTCACTATGTGATTGTCGATGTTTGCTCATCCTAAGAAAACGCCCTTTCTTCGGGAAAACCGAACGGTTAAACAAAAAAGTCTCCCTCTGTGCGAGGGAGACTCTTTTCATATAAGAGTGTGCGATAATGATTATTCGCTACTGT
>CAMJAO010000197.1 GCA_946403615.1 uncultured Prevotellaceae bacterium | reverse complement strand
AAACCAATACCATGGGCTAACGCCAATCGCCTCGCTGACATGAAAAACTCCGTAAGCCAATCCTCTTGCATCAGAACCACTGATGTAGAGATTACCGTTTTTGGTGTCAATGGCATATCTTTCCCAAGTGCCGCGCAAATCCTTGTGCAGCCCAGTGTATTGAACCGTTCCGATGATAATATTCTGACCGCTAAGGGTTTTTGTACCGACCTGTGGTCTAATGCCCGACACACGCTCTATGTCATCGGCCAACACCTGTGCCATGTGCTTGACCAAAGGGGCGTCGGCGTCTTTATACACGATGGCAGCCTGCGTGAGATTGACAGCTTGAACTACCAATGTAGATGCTACCATGAGAAATGCTAACAGACACTTTTTCATAACAATAGCAATCATTAAGATTTAATGGTCAATACCACCCAGTTGTTCATCCAAGATCTTGAGGCCTTTGTCCGTACATATGCCCCTGACAAGCAGCAGCTGGACATTCCAGAATATGACATGCAGCGGATACTGGTTATACAACTTGGTTCGCATGACGTATTCTGTATTGGCGTTGGCAATACGATTGACAATGTCGTAATTGATGTCGGGGCGGAAATACCCGTCTTCCACACCTTTCATCAAAAAATCGACAGAACGTGATTTCCGCTCCTCATAATGCCGCCTAAAATAAGTGTCAACCTGGGGATATTTGCTCAACTCTGCATAAAAAATCGGCGAACTAAGACTCGATTCTTTCATTTGTAATTTGTAGATTTCCGCAATGATTTCAATCACGTTTTTCCCATTAGAGACAGCCTCACGAAGTTTGGTCATGAAATTCTCATGATACGTTTTGACACATTCATACAACAAATCTTCTTTCGTGTGGAAAATTTCATATAATGTGCGCTTTGAAATGGATAAACTATTGGCAATGTCATCCATTTTCACAGCCTTGATGCCACGTTGGCGGAAATTTGATGAAGCTGTATTCAGAATACGTTCTCTTAATTGCAGTCGGTAATCAGCAGAATAGTTTATCTTAGGCATGACATGTACATTTTTATGCAAAGTTAGCATTTTTTCTCAAATATCATTTATTTTATCCGAGAATTTCGTAATTTTGCACCGATTTTGAACTCTACACTTAATTGAATACACTTATGGTTAAAATTTCCAAGGAATCAGCCCTTCTCTATCATAAACAGGGAAGGCCCGGAAAGATTGAGGTAAAACCTACCAAACCCTATCGTACACAAACAGACTTGTCATTAGCCTACTCACCCGGCGTGGCATTTCCTTGTCTGGAAATTCAGGAACATCCCGACGATGTGTATAAATATACAGACAAGGGCAATCTTGTAGCCGTAATCTCCAACGGCACAGCCGTATTAGGTCTTGGCGATATCGGTGCCATGAGCGGCAAGCCCGTGATGGAAGGTAAGGGACTGTTGTTTAAGATATACGGCGGTATCGATGTGTTCGATATCGAGGTGGATGAGAAAGACCCCGAGAAATTTTGTGAGGCGGTGGAAAGAATCGCCCCGACATTTGGCGGCATCAATTTGGAAGACATCAAAGCTCCTGAGTGTTTTTATATAGAGGAACGTCTGAAGAAAACACTCGACATCCCCGTGATGCATGACGACCAACATGGCACAGCCATCATCTCTGCCGCCGGACTGAAGAATGCTCTTGAAGTGGCAGGCAAAGACATCGCCAAAGTGCGCATCGTGGTCAACGGCGCCGGTGCAGCAGCCATCTCCTGCACAAAATTGTATATGGCTTTAGGCGCGAAGAAGAAAAATATTGTGATGCTTGACTCGAAAGGCGTCATCTCCGTAGAACGTAACGACCTCAACGAGCAAAAGAAGTTCTTTGCCACCGACCGCACGGACATCCACACCTTGGAAGATGCCGTGAAAGATGCCGATGTGTTCGTAGGACTGTCGAAAGGCAATGTTCTTACCAAGGACATGGTGCGCTCAATGGCAGCCAACCCCATCGTATTCGCATTGGCCAATCCCGTTCCCGAAATTTCATATGAGGATGCCATGGAGTCGCGTCCCGACGTGCTGATGGCTACTGGCCGTTCGGACTATCCCAACCAGATTAACAACGTGATTGGCTTCCCCTACATTTTCCGTGGTGCTCTGGATGTTCACGCACGAGCCATCAACGAAGAAATGAAGATGGCCGCCGTGCTGGCTATCGCCGATTTGGCGAAACAGCCCGTTCCTGACGTGGTGAATGACATCTATCACGTCAACAACCTGACATTCGGAGCCTCTTATTTCATTCCTAAACCCGTTGACCCGCGCCTGATTACCGAGGTATCGGCGGCAGTGGCGAAAGCAGCCATTGACAGCGGAGTGGCACGCACTCCCATCAGCAATTGGGAGGAATATAAGAACCGTCTGCGTGAGATGTTGGGCCAGGAGACCAAACTGACGCAGAAGCTCTATGACACCGCCCGCCATCATCCGCAGCGTGTGGTATTTGCCGAAGGCATCCATCCCACCATGTTGAAAGCCGCTGTTCAGGCAAAAGCCGAGGGCATCTGCTATCCTATCCTCTTAGGCAACGATGAACGTATCGAGAAACTGGCACGAGAGTTGGATTTGAGTCTTGAAGGAATCGAGATTGTCAACCTGCGCCATGACCGCGAGGCTGAGCGTCGTGAACGCTACGCTCGTATACTTACAGAAAAGCGCAAACGTGACGGTTATACTTTTGAGGAAGCCAATGACAAGATGTTTGAGCGCAACTATTTCGGAATGATGATGGTGGAGACGGGCGAGGCTGACGCGTTTATCACAGGACTCTACACCAAGTATTCCAATACCATCAAGGTAGCACATGAGGTGATAGGCGTTCAACCCGAATACAAGAATTTCGGCACCATGCACATCATCAACTCTCCCCGCGGTCCGCTCTACATTGCCGACACGCTTATCAACAACAGTCCTGACACGGAGAGTCTGATTGACTTGGCTAAACTGAGTGCCAAGGCTGTTCGTTTCTTCAACGAAAAGCCCCACATCGCCCTGGTGAGTCACTCCAATTTCGGTTCCGACACATCAGAAGGTTCGCGCAAGGTGCGTAATGCCGTGGCTGAATTGCAACGTCAGTTCCCCGACATGGCCGTTGACGGTGAAATGCAGATCGGTTTCGCATTAGACCGTGAGATGCGCGACTCGCTTTATCCTTTCACTAGACTGAAAGGCAAAGATGTGAACACGCTGATATTCCCGAACCTGACCAGTGCCCGCTCTTCATACAAGATGTTGCAGGCCATGAACACCGACGTGGAGATTATCGGTCCGATACAAATGGGATTGAACAAGCCCATCCACTTTACGGATTTCAGCAGCAGCGTGCGTGACGTGGTCAACATCGTTGCCGTAGCTGTCATAGATGCCTACGTAGAAAAAATCAAGCACAACATCTGGTAATAAAACACCCTACATAAAAAAGCCTCATCCTATTTCGGGATGAGGCTTTTTTGTATGTTGGTATCGTTTTATCCGAAGTTATCGAACATGATACTCTCAGGATCAACGCCGAGGGAATCGAGCATACCCTGAACGGCCTTTGACATGGGGCCAGGACCGCACATGTAGTATTCAATATCCTCGGGAGCCTCGTGGTCCTTCAGATAGGTCTCATACATCACCTGATGTACGAAGCCAGCAGTGTATTTCACACCAGCCGCGTCGGCTGCCGGGTCAGGACGGTCGAGGGCAAGATGGAAATGGAAATTGGGGAACTCTTTCTCCAACTCAAGGAAATCCTCCACAAAGAAAGCCTCGACGAGGGCACGAGCGCCATAGAAGAAGTGCATCTCACGATCGCGTGTCTTGAGTGTCTTGGTCATGTGCATGATTTGTGCACGGAGAGGAGCCATACCGGCACCACCACCGACCCAAATCATCTCTTTCTTTGAATCGAAAATGGGATGGAAATCGCCATAAGGTCCACTCATGATGACCTTGTCGCCCGGTTTGCGCGAGAAGATATACGAAGAAGCGATACCTGTTGGTACATCCTGGAATCCCACTTCGGGTTTGGGCTTGAACGGAGTCGTAGCAATACGTACGGTCAGTGTGATACGGTCACCCTCAGCAGGATAGTTGGCCATAGAATAAGCGCGGATGGTGTCCTCGGGGTTGTGCGCTTTGAGTGAGAAGATATTGAACTTCTCCCACGATGGCAGATAGTCGGGTCCGATATCGTCTTTGTCGAAATCCTTGTCATAGTCGATGCAATCGTATGCGGGTATCTTGATTTGCGCATACGAGCCGGGGATAAAGTCCATGTGTTCGCCCGGAGGTAATGCCACGATAAACTCCTTGATGAAACTCGACACGTTTTTATTGGAAATGACGGTACACTCCCACTCCTTCACACCGAGCACACTCTCAGGCACTTTGATTTTCAAATCGCCCTTCACTTTGCACTGACAACCGAGGCGCCAATGGTCCTTAATCTCCTTGCGTGTGAAATGAGGACGCTCAGAGTCGAGGATTTCTCCCCCACCCTCCAAGACCTGCACCTTGCACTGTCCGCATG
>CAMJAO010000196.1 GCA_946403615.1 uncultured Prevotellaceae bacterium | reverse complement strand
TTCACATGCGAGTGAAAGCATAACATTCAGACTGACATATTATTAACTCATTTATTCTCCTCATTTTTTAACATGCGAAAAATTTTGTTGCTGTTTTTGACAGCATTGTTTGCAATGGCCGCAAACGCACAAAATCAAAGTCCAAGACATGCCCTGAGAAGCGGTACTTCGGGCAATTATTATCTCTATCACAGTGGTACGCCGAGCGGAGGAGCCAATCAGGGCTATAAGGCGCTTGTCGGTGCCACCCTGTACCAATCTGCTGTGAGATGGAATCCCATCTCTGAAAGCGAAATAGGCGGTAGCACCGTTCATAACAAACAATATGAGCCTAACTGGCAGCCTGAAACCATTAACACTCCTGATTTTCTCAATCAGCATAATGTTGGTGATGTGGTGGCTATTCCCAATAATGGAGGATATCTCTATTTCAGGAAAGAACTTTCTTGGCAGGAAACCACTTATACTGATGGCGACCAGAAAAATCTGACTTATTATGCCAGTTCCGACGATATGCCTGCTGCACCTTCAGAAACCAATCAGTTAGCGGCTGCAGGCGGCGTCTATTGGTATGTGGAAAACGGTCAGTGGGTAGCCGACATTCCAGACCTTCCCACCTCATGGGAGTCGCCCGTGCTCACAGTAGGTACGAACGAAAGTAGAACCATCAGTCAGATCATGTCGGGTTATGGTATTAACACCAGCGACGTGCAGACTGTTAACGGATTCGGTTACACCTACGATAAGGCCACAGGTACACTGACTGTAACTGCCGCTTCCAATTACAATACCGTCAAGCAACAATTGAAAGACGCCGGCTTCCCAGTCGATAAGATTGTTCTCGGCAATTACGTCACCATCGAGTGTGATGACGAGAATGGCGATGTTGTCGTCTTCGACTCACATAATGAGAATAATGTTGTCACCAGCAATCTCTCAGGCAGCACCAAACTCTCGGCCGCAGAAAAACAGGCGTTGCTCTATGCTGTCAGACTGAAACTTAAAAACCGTATTTCTGATTCTGACTGGAGCGGACTCGATTCTGCTGCCGGACAAGGCACCAATGACCAAACCACTTCGCTCACTGAACTTGACCTCTCTGAGGCAATCATCAGTGATGCTGACAATCCCGGTGGTGGTGTAAAACTCGAACAAAAGTTCAAACATGTAAGCACCCTCATATTGCCCACAGACAGCAGTTACGATAAAATCCCAGAAAACTTCGCCAAGGGTAGTAATATTCAAACAATCGATTTCCCCGAGAATATCACTAGTATCGGCAAAGAGGCTTTCAAAGATTGTGATCACCTGCAGAGTGTGATGATAGACTCTCATGTGACAAATATCGGTGAAGGAGCATTCAAATCATGCGATGCGCTCACATCAGTCGAATTCGCTAGAGGCATCACACATCTCAATTTCGGAGCGAGTGTATTCGAAGAGTGCAAAACTCTCAGAACGGCCATCTTGCCCGAAGGATTGGAGAATATTGGTGTGAAGATGTTCTACAACTGCCACATGCTCGAGTCGGTGCGTTTGCCCAACTCTCTGACCAGCATCCCCGAAGGCTCGTTCGAGAACTGTGTGTCGCTCCCGCTGATTGTTATTCCTGAGAATGTGGCATGGATCGGTGAGTCTGCATTCAGAAATGCCGGCATACGCGACCTATATCTCACTCAGAATGACCCCACGAAACTCCCGTTAATCAAACCTCTGGTCGGCGATATAGATAAGAGTTCATTTGGCAAATATGCCCTCAATGCTAATACCAGCCTTGTACATGATTATGAAGGTACTGTCATGGCAGGAATGACCTCTGAAGAGGCTGACGACTACTTCCGTAGTGTGGTCGTAGGACAGAATAATATCGTGGAAATCCATTATCCCGCTAGTGGTCAAACCGTGAACGTGGGAGACAAACAAATCGACCTCATGGATTATTTCATGAAAGGAAACCCCTGGTATCATAACGCAGAACTGTTAGCGGCCATCAATAACCGTGATAAAAATGCCGCTCAGCGCATATTGGGTGTAGAAATCACCGGTGAGTTTGGCAATGGCGACGACTGGATAAATATCGTACAACACATTTATGAAGAGCCCCTCTTCACCGATTGCTATGCCTATCCCGATGCAGACGGCCGCCATTGGCCTAGCCACAACCTCAAAGAGAATGAGATGCGTTATATCATGGGATTGGTCAATCAGGCTATTAACAACGGCAAATATGATGTCGTGCAAAACGGGGAGTATTCTAACCTCGCATGGCGTCAGTTCGTCTACATGGACGGTTACACTCCCAACGAAGAGATATTCAGCAAAGTGTTCGATGATACATGGTACACTATCTGTTTCCCCTTCAATTGTACTGAAGACCAACTCAAGTCGGCTTTCAACGCCGAGTTCAATATTTGTGAATTCAGCGGTGTAGCCGTAGAGGAGAGCGAACCGGATAAAGATGGTGTTATCACCGACAGATTGTTCTTCCTCTTTACCAATATCGCAAACACTTATTTCATCGACAAGGATGACGCATATTTCGACCAGGTGAAAGTGTTAGGCCAGGAGACGATAAATGGCATAACGGTCAATGTCGAGCAAAAATGGTATCATCCTGCCAAATTGGTGAAAGACGAATTCGGACATGACCAGTTGCAGCGCGTCAATCCCGGTGAAGAGGGATGGCCCTCATGGCTTGATGCCAGCCACACCACCACATATCAGGGTGAAAGCGGATGGTTGAACAAACAGACGGCATCTACCTATAAAGAGAAGATGAAGTACAACGAGATATCTGGTGTGCTCGCACACGCATTCCATCCTTATATGCTTCACCCGCAGCATGTGGAAGGACCGTCGTACCGTCGCAAATATTCTACTTGCTACATACCTAAAGTAGAATACAAAAAGAAAATCTACAAGAGCAGCGGAGAGGTCGATCCCACTTTGCTCGAGCAGGTTAAGGCCGAATATGAAGCCAATACCGTGACATGCAAAATGTCAACGGTCAGAAGATCTTCAGAAGGCAGCGACATTATCAACCTCAAAGACCAGACCATTTATTTGCAGCCCGTTGAAAACGGAAAATATCAATATACGTTTGTCGGTACTCCCACGCCCAATACAAAGGATGCCAACGGAAAAGTGGCTACCGGAGATAAAATCCCCAATGGCGCTTACTTCCTTGGTCTCAAAGGAAATGACATCGACACCGAAAACATGACCGATGAAGAGATTGAGGCTGCGCTCAGCCAACTTAGCGATGAGCAGAAATGGCCCAAATTCTATCGCCGCGACACCAGCAAAAACAATGGTGGTGGCTACTGGATGCAATACACCGCAATCATTCTTCCTAACGAAGCAGCGGCAGCATGGGAAAACGGACACGACGAAATCCAATATCAAGGACAAGCCAACGGTTTCTCATTCGTGCTCGGCGAATATGAAGAGGTGACTCCCGATGAAATCGAGGAGATTATCAATGAGGCAAAGGCTGAAAATAAACCTATCAAGCACATTGACATGGTGGTCAACATCAATGGTCAGGTTGTGCGGGAAGGTACGTCACTCCTCGGATTGCCAAAAGGCATCTATATCGTCAACGGTAAAAAATACATGGTCAGATAAAGAAAGGAGGACGAAAAGATGAAACAAGCATATATTACACCGCAAGTTGAAGTCACACAAGCAAAGATTGAAGCGCACATTTGTGCAACATCTGGTGACAAAAGAGTTCTTGAACCTTTCACACGATTTGGTTCTGATCTTGATATTGCTGACCGTGGTAACCCCTCATGGGTAGATGAAGGATACCAGTCGGTAGATGGCGTAGGTTTTACAGGGGTTATCGGCGTAGGCGAGGATGATGGCACAATGGACAGCCGCGCAAATACCGGACTCTGGGAAAACTAAAACAGCTTTCCGAAGTTAAGTAGTCAAGCGATATATCGCTTAACTACTTAACTGCTATGATAATCAATAATAAGATATTTTCAGGTAGATGTGAATCAATAACAATAGTAACTATATCATTTTTATTACAAGCGGAGTGCGACGTGAGTCACATTCCGCTATTTTTGTCAATATATTTCCCGTTACTCCCGTTGCACCCATTAATACCCATCCATCCCCATTGCTCCCATCTATTCCCCCCTCTTTCGGAGGGGGCTAGGGGGAGGCTCCCGAATTTATGCAAACGATTGACAGAATAAAACGTCTGTTTTGTTGAAAAAATTTGGCATGTGGTGTAGATTAGCCGTACCTTTGCATCAGAAAAAGAGATACATAGGTATTTAGTTGGATAGTATGTTTTTAGGTTAGTTAGTGAATAGGTAATTAGTAAGGTAACAATTCATTGTTTCAGGATTAAGATTGCTTTGGGGGCAGCATTTGAGTCAAGGCTCAGATGCTGCCCCTATTTCATGCTCTTCGGTTTAGGGTTGAATGTTCAGTGTTCAGTGTAGAGTGTTTGTACAGTGTTTAGTGTTTAGGGTAGAGTGTTTAGCGTTCTCTCCCAATGCCACGGTATACAAACTATTCCCTCCCCTCGGGGAGGGTCAGGGTGGGGGCTTCTTTCCCTCGGGGAGGG
>CAMJAO010000195.1 GCA_946403615.1 uncultured Prevotellaceae bacterium | reverse complement strand
CAACGCGCTCAGCGCCGCCCGATGTCATAACAGTCTTCGTGTCCATGTCATACAAAGCGTATTTGATAGACGATGAACCGCAATTTAATACTAAAATTTTCATGTTATTTGAATTACGAATTTTGAATGTTTAATTACGAATTTTGAATTACGAATGTGGAGTTACGAATGATTTTAGACGAGTGTGTAATGAAAGAAACATTTATGGGCTTCTCTCTCATGCTTGCACGACCATTCCAAATTCCACATTCGAAATTCTTCATTATTTAGCGTCCATGGCTTGGCAGGCGGTGATGGCGACGAGATAGTAGATATCATCGACAGAGCAGCCGCGGCTGAGGTCATTTACCGGACGGGCGATACCTTGCAGGATGGGGCCTATGGCGATGGCGTCGCCTAAGCGCTGTACCAGTTTATAAGCTATATTACCCACTTCGAGGTTGGGGAACACAAGCACGTTTGCCTTGCCGGCGATGGTGCTGCCGGGGGCTTTCTTCGAGCCTACCGACGGTACGAGGGCGGCATCGGCCTGCAACTCACCGTCAATCTTCAGTGTCGGATTCAGTTCACGTGCTTTCTGTGTGGCCTCAATGACCTTGTCCACCACCTCATGAGTGGCACTGCCTTTGGTCGAGAAACTGAGCATCGCCACACGCGGATCGTCAAATCCTGCCACACTCTTGGCGGTCTGTGCGGTACATACGGCTATCTGCGACAACTGGTCGGCATCGGGCATAGGAGTAACGGCCACATCGCCAACCACCAGCACACCATTTTCGCCAAACTCGGGTTTCTTTGTCAGCAGCAGCATGGCACCGCTCACACAGGTGATGCCCGGAGCGCACTTGATGATTTGCAGTGCAGGACGCAGGGTCTCGCCAGTAGTGCTCAGCGCACCCGAGATTTGTCCGTCGGCACCCTCGGTCTTAATAATCATACAGCCCAGATAGAGCGGGTTCTTCACCAATTCGCGGGCCTGTTCGATGGTCATGCCTTTCTTCTTGCGCAACTCAGCCAGCAGTTGGGCATACTCTTCGCTCTTAGGATTGTTCTCAGGGTCTATCAGTGTGGCTTTGTCGATATGGGTCAATCCCCACTCTGCTGCCAGACGGTGAATCTCGTCAGGGTTGCCGATGAGTATCAGATCGGCCACGTCCTCGGCCAACACACGGTCGGCGGCTCTCAATGTGCGCTCTTCTGTAGCCTCGGGAAGCACGATGCGCTGTTTGTTACTCTTTGCACGCTCAATGATTTGTTTTATTAAATCCATAGTCTTAAGGTTATTGGTTATTATTGAATGATTAAAATCTCTCTTGTCTTTTCAGGTCACTCTTCCATGACAGCCATCTCTGTGCTGAGAATGCTCTCCAAGTCCTCGGCCGAGAGTCGCGGCTTGAGTTTTCCGTTGATGGCTACGCTGATGCGCCCCGTCTCCTCGCTCACCACGATGGCCACGGCATCGGTCTCTTGCGAGATGCCCAACGCGGCGCGATGGCGCAGACCGTATTCTTTAGGGATGTTCAGGTCGTGCGACACTGGCAGTATGCACGCCGCCGCCTTGATGCGGTTGCGCACGATAACCATACCGCCATCGTGCAGGGGTGAGTTTTTGAAGAAGATATTCTCGATGAGACGCTGATTAATGGCCGAATCAATCACATCGCCTGTCACTACCACTTCTTCGAGCGATTTATTACGCTCCATCACAATCAGTGCGCCGACCTTGCCTCTTGCCATGTTCTGACAAGCGCGCACGATTGGCAGGATAGAATCGTTCTGTTGTTTCTTTCGTTCCTCGCGACGTTTTGACGACGAGAAGAAGTTGACCAGGCTCTCCACACGACGGTGTGCACCCAGATTATAGAGGAATTTGCGGATGTCGTCTTGGAACAGGATGACGATACCGATGGCACCCACGCTGACCAACTTGTCGAGGATGGACCCGAGCAGGCGCATCTCCAACACACGGCTCACAAACAGCCAGATAACGACAAACACCATAATGCCGATGAACACGTTGAGCGAACGTGACACCCGCATCAGGCGGTAGAGATAGTACAATAAAAGTGCCACCAGAATAATATCAATGGCATCTTTCACACCAAAATCTAAAAACATATCCGACTGTTTATATTGTATTTTCCGGAGATCCGGGAGGTTTAGATTACTCCGAGACCTCTGATTCTTTAATCATTTTCCACAAACGGCAGCACTCCACGGCTTCGCGTACGTCGTGCACACGCAGAATGGCCGCGCCCTGAAGCAATGCAGTCATGTGGAGGGCTGTGGTGCCGTTGAGCGCCTCGTCGGGCGTGATGCCCAAAGCGCGATAAATCATCGATTTGCGCGACACGCCCGCCAATACGGGCAGACCCAGCACCTGCAACTGACTCATGTGCGAAAGCACCTCGTAATTCTGATCCAACGTCTTGCCGAAGCCGAAACCCGGGTCGAGAATGACATCGGCCACGCCCAACGCATGCAGTTGTGCCACATCGCGAGCGAATGTCAGCAGCATCTCACGCATAGACGGTTGCACGGAGGTCAACACATAGGGTACACGCAAAGCCGCCGCCACACGGAATATCCCGGCCACGCCATCCTCATCACGCCCGGTGCCGCCAGTCACATCATTGATGATGGCCGGCCCGAACTCCTCGATACTCATCTTCGCCACCTCGGGACGATAAGTGTCGACACTCAAGATGGCATCGGGACAGACACGACGCACCACAGACAAGCCCTGCCGCAGACGCGACATCTCCTCCTCTGCCGAGGGTTGCTCGCCGCCAGGACGTGTGGAACAGGCGCCCACATCAATCACTGCCCCACCCTGCTCCACGATTTCTTCGGCGCGGCGCGCTATGGCATCGTCCGTCTGCTGGCGGCTGCCGGCGTAAAAGGAGTCGGGCGTGACATTGAGAATGCCCATCACGACAGGCGAAGACAAGTTGAGCAACTTGCCCCCCACACGGATGGTATCATGATACTGCATTCGCTTTCTGACGATTTTATTATATTCCGCTGCGAAGATACGAAAAAATAATCAAATATCAAACGATGTTTCCGCGAAAAACATTACTTTTGCAAACACTCAAAGAAAAAGACATGGAAATAAAAGAACTTTATGACATATTTCTGCGCCATCCGCAGGTAACCACCGACAGCCGCGACTGTCCCCAAGGGTCTATTTTTTTCGCTTTGAAAGGCGAGTCATTTAACGGTAACGCCTTTGCCGCCATGGCATTGGAGAAAGGCTGTTCGTATGCTGTAATCGACGAGAAAGAGTATGCTGTCGAAGGCGACGACCGGTACATTCTGACCGACGACTGTCTGACAACGCTCCAAATGCTCGCCCGTGAACACCGGCGCGCCATCGGCACAAAAATCATCGGTGTGACGGGCACTAATGGCAAGACCACGACCAAAGAACTCATTGCCACGGTGCTCAGCGAAAAATACAACGTGCTCTACACGCAAGGCAACTTCAACAACCATATCGGGGTACCGAAGACATTGTTGCGTCTCACCCGCGAACATGACATCGCTGTGGTGGAGATGGGCGCCAACCATCCCGGAGAGATACGCACACTAGTCAACATCGTGGAGCCCGACTGCGGCATCATCACCAACGTGGGAAAGGCACATCTCGAGGGCTTCGGCAGTTTCGAGGGTGTCATTCACACCAAAGGCGAACTTTATGATTTCCTGCGCACACGAAAAGAGAGCATCGTCTTCATCCACAACGAGAACGAGCATTTGCTGGGCATTGCCGACGGACTGCGGCTCGTGCGCTACGGCACCACTGACGACCCTCGCCTCGCCGTCAAAGGCAGCGTCGTCTCGTGCGCGCCCTACTTGCGGTTCACTTGGCAACAGGCGCAAGGAGACCCCCAAACCGTGCAGACACATCTCATCGGGGCATACAACATCTATAACATGTTGGCTGCCGCCTGCATAGGATTGCACTTCGGAGTCAGCGTGGAGCAGGTGAACCATGCGCTCGAGGGGTACATTCCGAGCAATAACCGTTCGCAACTGGAACATACGGCCGACAACCACCTCATCATCGACGCATACAATGCCAACCCCACCAGCATGAACGCCGCGCTGACCAATTTCCGCGACATGGAGGTGTCGCCCAAGATGGCTATTCTGGGCGACATGCGCGAACTGGGCGACTCCACCACCGAGGAGCATCAGCGGGTGGTCGACCTGCTTATGGCCAGCGGCATCGACGTGGTGTGGCTCGTAGGCGACGCCTTTGCCCAGATTGACAGTCCGTTCCGCAAATTCGCCAATGTGGAAGAGGTGAAAGCCGCCATTGCCGCTGAAAAGCCCTGCGGATATTACATCCTCATCAAAGGAAGCAACGGAACGAGACTGTTTCAGTTGCCGCCGTTGCTTTAGAGGTGAGAGGTTGGAGGTGAGAGGTTGGAGATTACATCGCCACAAACAGGAAGGTTGCATGTGACAACTCATCTCCTACAATTTCCAAAAGAAAAATGCCCAAAAATTTGTCAGTATCATGAAAACTGACTACCTTTGCACCGCTTTTCGAGAAATCGGGGGCAATCGGGATGTAGCGCAGTTGGTAGCGCACTACGTTCGGGACGTAGGGGTC
>CAMJAO010000194.1 GCA_946403615.1 uncultured Prevotellaceae bacterium | reverse complement strand
TGGTGACGGGCGCACCGGTGGTGCTGACCGTCTGCGCCGATTTCCGCCGCACTACACGCTGGTGTGAAGAACGCCAAGCCACGCCCGGATATGACAATTTCCTGTCATTCATCAACGCCGCATCTGATGCGCTGCTCTATACACAGACCTTCTGCAATCTGGCAGAGGAGGAAGGACTGGGTTGCTGCTATCTCGGTACCACCGTTTATATGCCCGAAATGATTATTGACGTGCTGGGATTGCCCCGTCTGGTAATGCCCGTGGCAACCATTACATTGGGTTGGCCCGATGAGACGCCCGCACTCTCCGACCGCCTGCCCCTGAAGGCATTTGTGCACGAGGAGCGCTATGAGGACTACACGCCTGAGCGCATCGATGCTTTCTACAATGAGAAAGAGTCGCTTGCCGAGAATCAGGAGTTTGTACGCATCAACAACAAGGAGACGCTTGCACAGGTGTTCACCGACTGCCGCTACACGAAGAGTGACAACGAGGCAATGTCGGAAGGCTTGATCAAAGCACTGAAAAAACAGGGTTTTATGTAATGGCCCATCCCTGAATGGAGGAAGGACATTGTAAAGAATACAAAAAGAGAGTGATTTAGACAATCACTCTCTTTTTGCGATAGTTCTCGCGGAACTCGGAGGGTGAGGACCCTTTTTTCTTCTTGAAGATGCGGTTGAAGTTGCTGAGATTGTTGAACCCGCAGGCGAAACAGATTTCCGAGATGCTTCTGGCCGTATCTACCAGCATCCGCGCGGCATATCCGAGACGGATGTCGATGATATAATCAGAGAGATTGCGGCCTGTGTGCAACTTGAAGAACCGGCTGAATGCCGAGGGACTCATACCGGCGATATCGGCCAGTACGGGCAACCGTAATTCGTCGCGGTAGTTTTTATTGATGTAGTTTTTCACCTTCAGCACACGTCTGCTGTCATCCTCGACAGCCACCTTGGCGTAAGATGATGAGGCGAGAGTCCGCGCCCCTTCGCATTTCGACAGTTCATACAAAATGGTAAGGAACCTTTGCACAGCGTAAAAACCGTCGGTGATGGTGCTGAGCGTATCGAGCAGCGAATACACTTTCATGATGGCACTCAAAGGGAAACATAGGCCTTTGCGTGCCTCGTTCATCATTTTACGGATGCTGAGAAACGGATTGCGGCCGAAGAAATTGTCTTCGGTCATAATGAAATCAAACTGTATGGTTATCTCGCGAATATTCTCGCTCGTACACTCGTGCTGCTCCCATACATGCTCAAGGTCGGGACTGGTGATCAGCACAAGGTCGTAATCGTCGATCACTTCGCTGCTGTCGCCCACAATACGCCTCACCCCACGCGCATGTTCCACGAAGTTGAGTTCATACACTTCGTGGTTGTGAATGGGATAGGTAAACTCTTTTTTCTGTCTGTCGGCGATATAGAGCACGTCTTTACCCATGAGAGGGGTGATTTCGTGTATTACGCGTCGGTCTTCCATCTTAATAGTTTTTAGCAGATTCATGAGGAAAAACAGAGGGTTTCACTTTATTGACAGCGCCCTGTCGCAAGTTTTCTATGGTCCTCAAATCAATTGTATAGTATAATTTTTGCAAATATACTGCTTTTTTTGTTATTCAAAAGAAAAAAGGGGAAAAAACTATCAAAGAGCGCAAATTACGAATGCAAATGTATAATTGGGTGCGACAAAATAGTATCGAGGATATACAGGCACATAAAAAAGCGGCTCATTGCATGAACCGCTTAATATATGTATGAAATAAATTCGAGAAGTAAAAGGATGATGATATTAATCATCCAAAGGGAGTTCGAGACGGATGCCGGTCTCCACATTTCGGTTGGAGACGAGTTTCAGGCTTTTGATGATCTCAACGATTTTCCTGAGTGTGGTCACACGGGTGGGCACGAGGGGCAAACGAAGTACATTGTTGATAAATCCCAGCTCATGGAGAAGCGCCTTGACACCGGCGGGGTTGCCATCGACGAACAACAGGCTGTAAAGTTCCACAAATTTGTAATGTATCTCACGTGCCGCAGCATACTCGTTGTTGAACTCAAGGCGTATCATCCTGGAGAACTCACGCGGCAGCGCATTACCGATAACGGAGATGACACCCACAGCACCGCAAGCCACCATCTGGTAGGTAATGCCGTCGTCGCCGGAGATAACATCGAAGTGGTCGGGTTTGTTCTTGATGATTTCGTCAATCTGTTCGAAATTACCGCTGGCCTCCTTGATAGCCACGATATTGGGACAGTCATTGGCGAGTCTGACGGTCGTCTCGGCCTTCATATTGATGCCCGTACGTCCCGGCACATTGTAGAGCACCACTGGCAGTGTTGTTGCCTCGGCTATTGCTTTGAAGTGCTGGTACAATCCCTCTTGCGACGGTTTATTGTAATAGGGGCATACACTGAGGATGCCGTCGACGCCGGAGAAATCGCCGTCGCGCAATTCCTGCACGACAGCAGCCGTGCTGTTGCCACCGCATCCCATGAGTATAGGCACTCTGCCTTTGACCTGCGCCACGATGCGCTCTTTGATGGTATGTTTCTCCACCACGTTGAGACAGGGAGTCTCTCCGGTTGTAGCAAGGATACACAGGAAATCGGCACCATTGTCGAGTTGATAATCCACCAGTCGTTCGAGAGCCTCATAATCCACGGCTCCGTCGGGTGTGAATGGAGTGACGAGGGCGATGCCCAGCCCTTTGAAAATATTCTGCATAGTCATGACGGTGCAAAGTTACTTCATTTTTCCGAAGTATCGGTCAACTTGACGCAAAAAACGACAAAAAAAACAAAATGTCAGGATATATATGGGAAATTGTTATCATTTCACTTCATTTTTTTAGGAAAATTAAAAAAAATTGGCAAAATGTTTGCAAGTTGAAAAATTAATTGTATATTTGCCACCAATTACGAAGACCCAAACAACCACATACTACTATTCATTAGATCTTATACTATTTATTCGTGTATTTACACAGATACCTTATTTATCTATCAATCATAATACTAACTTTAATTCTATGCAACATTACTCAAAAATTCTTTCTGTAATCTGTGCTGGATTGTTGTCATGCGCCGTATCGGCTACGGCCGCTACAGAAGCGCCCGACGCTCCCAGCAGTGCTGTGCTTCAAGCGAAGCCGGCCATACAGGTGAGAGGTGTGGTACTCGACTCGAGCGGACAGCCGATTATCGGTGCCACCGTTATTGAAGTAGGCGCTCAGAGCAACGGAACATTGACCGCAGCCGACGGCACGTTCACTCTTTCCGTTCCCAGCGGCGCAAGTCTGCAAATCTCTTACATCGGCTACAAAACCGCTACTGTGAGAGCGGTGAGTGGCCGCAATATCGAAGTGGTGCTCAATGAGGACTCCGAGTTGCTCAACGACGTGGTCGTTGTGGGTTATGGTACGCAGCGCAAGAAACTCGTGACCGGAGCGACCGTGCACGTGGATGCCGACCAGATATCCGCGACCAATGCCGTGGACGCTTTCGGTGCCCTGCAGAGTCTGGCCTCAGGTATGAACATTGTGATGAACTCGGGTCAGCCGGGTGAGAGTTACAAGGTGGTGATCCGTGGTATGGGTACCGCCGGTAACAACGAGCCCCTCTACGTCATCGACGGTGTGCCTGGCGGCAACCTCGCCGACATTTCTCCCAATGACATCGAGTCGATTGACGTATTGAAAGACGCCGCATCGAGTGCCATCTATGGTGCCCGCGCATCTAACGGCGTCGTGCTGGTGAACACCAAGAGAGGCCGCAGCGGCCATGTGCAGGTGTCCTTCGACGGCTACCTGGGCTGGCAGAACCTCAACACCAACGACGTGACCCCGCTCAATGCCAAGCAGTACATGGAAATCAACGACAAAGCCTACGAGATACAAGGCGTATCGACTTATGACTGGGCGACATTGATTCCGAAGCAATACCAGCAGATCATGGACGGCACATGGAACGGCACCAACTGGCTGGATGAGACATTGGTGGACAACGCTCCGATCAACAATGCCTCTATCAACATCACCGGCGGCAGCGACGTGTCGCGCTTCGCTCTCGGTTTCACCAAATACCACCAGACCGGTACCCTCGGCTATCCCGCCACACCGAAGTTCGACCGTTACACTGTACGTATCAACTCCGACTACTCGCTCATCAGAAAGAAAGGTCGCGATGTGCTGAAGTTCGGTGAGAACATCACATTCTCTGCCATCGATAAGAAAGGTATCTCCATCGGCGGTATTTATGGCAACAGCATCCGCAATCTGCTCGCCATGTCGCCGCTGCTCCCCGCCTACAACGAGGCTGGCGAGTTGTATGAGAAGGCTGACATCGACGCCGACAAGTGGGATTTCAGTGCCGACATGGCCAACCCGCTTGCCCAGATGAAATACGACGAAGGAAACAGTTACACCAAGCGTTATCGTCTGCAGAGCAACTTCTTCCTGGAGTACGCGCCCATCGAGGGTCTGACCCTTCGTTCGAGCGCCGGTTGGCAATATCGTCATAACGAAGGCCGTAGTTACGTGCCGGTATATGAACTGAGCGCCAAGAAGTCGAATCCCAATGACGACGTGCGTCAGAGCCAGGGCTACAGAATGAACTGGACTTTG
>CAMJAO010000193.1 GCA_946403615.1 uncultured Prevotellaceae bacterium | reverse complement strand
TAAGAGAATGAGGTTGTTGCCGGTGATGTGAAAAACGATGATGGCCCCGACGATGACAAAGATGAACACCACCTGAAAGAGCGCCACCCACCAATGCCACGCTACGGGCAGCAGACGGTGGAAATCGACCTTGCAGAAGGTGACGAACAAAATGAGGAACATGAACAGGGGGAGTATGGCATCGAAAAACGGCGCCAAGGCATCACCAGCGGCATCCAATGCCGGAACAAAGGCAAACAACAGATATGCCGCCGCCCCGACCAGCATGGCTATCGGAAGGGTCCAATCTCTGAAGACTTTGAACATTGAATTTTGAACATTGAACATGATGATGACTTCCCCTACTACGATTTTCCTAACTACGAATTATTATTCCTGACTACGAATTTTACGAATGAAACGAATTATATCCTACAACGGTATCATAATAATTTCTTAACTACGAATTGGACGAATCATGCGAATTATCTCCTACTACGGATTGAACGGATTGCACGAATGTTCGAAAATCATAGTTGAGCGTTTAACGTAAAATGATTCCGCCGAGGGGTTGGAGGGTCACTTTGGCCTTTCCGCGCTTATCCACTTTCAAGGTGGTGAGTTCGGATTCGCAGAAGGTGGCACCCTTTGCCAACGGTCGGTCAGTGTAACACTTCACGGTCTGTCCGGCAAACATAGGCAGGTCAAGGGTGAGCGTCATGGGTTGGTCGGTGCCGTTGAGTCCAGCCACATACCATGTGTCGCCATGCCGGCGGGCGAGTACCACGAAACGTGTGGGATAGCCGTCGATGAAGCGCACCTCATCCCAAGTCGTGGGCAACTCGCGAAGGAAATCGAGTTCATGCCGGGGCAGTTCAGTCAGGTTGTTGGGTTGCATTGCCACACAATTGACGCTGGTCTGCAACACGATGCCCGTAGCCATCTCAAACGTGTCGGTGGTGTAGCGACGGTGACGGCTCTTGTTGTCACGGCTCATGTAGCGGTTCATGATGATGCCGCCCCAGTCGAACGTGCCGAGGGCATTGCGCGAGAAGGGATGCATGGTAAGTTCAAATCCCTCTTTCTTGGCATGATACTCGCTGAAGAAGACATTCTCTGAAGCCAATGCCGCCTCGCTTGCCACATAGTTGGGATACATACGTTCCCATCCGCGGGGAATGGTGCATCCGTGGAAGATGACCTGCAAACCGTAACGGTTGGCATCGCTGAGGATATCCTCATAGAGTCGCATCGTCTCTTGTTTGTCGGAGCCGAAGAAATCGACCTTGATACCTTTGACACCGATTTTCTGCAACCAGCGCATCTCACGTTCACGGGCGATAGAGGTTGACATGCAGTCGCGCGGTGTCTGCGGCGCATCGTTGTAAAAACCGTTGGAATTGTACCACAGCATCAGATTGACACCTTTCGACTGGGCATATTTAGAGAGCGTCTCGATGCGGTCACGACCTATACGGTCGTCCCACCAGTTATCAACCAGACAATATTCGAATCCCATAGCCGACGCCAAATCGATGAACTTCACCTGGTCATCATAGTTGATGGACTCATCCTGCCAGATCAGCCAACTCCAGGTGTAGCGTCCGGGCTTGTATTCCTGCGACGGCTCATAGAGCGGTTGCACCAGGTCATAAGTGATGGTGGTCTCGACAATGGGTTTTAAATCGGTGCCCACGGTGATGGTGCGCCAAGGCGTCTCACAGGGAAGCGGCACGGCGGCGAATTCACTGCCGAAACCGTTGGCCTCGCCTTTCATGGGGAAAGCGATGGTGTAGCCTTTGGAGACATCGTAATCGCTCAGATGTGAAGCACAATAAGCGCTCGACACACCCGTCTCGCCCACCAAGGCCCAACCGTCGTCGCCGATACGGAAGAGGCAGGGGAAAGTATAGCCCACACCGAAGCGCGACTTAGCAGTCATCGGCGCATCGGCCACATAATCCTCCTCATACGAGGGCTTGGTGCGCTCCCACCCCGTCATCGGATTGATTTGGGGACAGAGGAACGTAGTGGTCTGCGACGGGAAATTAAAAGACGACGCCTCGCTGTAGATGACGGCGCACTTGGGGTTGTCCTCTTTCGGCCGCAGCATCTTGTAACGATATGCCACATCATGATTGCCGACGAAAAACTCTATCTCAAACAGTTTGCCGTCGGCATTGGCAAATTGAGCCAAGATGCCTGATGCGGAACCCGAAGAATGGGAGCACTTCACCCGTGAGAGGTTTAACGACCAGTCGGGGTCGATGTTTTTCACACTTTTCAGGGTCAGTCCCTGCGTGAAATCACCCAAGTCGGAGGTCAGTCCTAAACATGAGCGGGTGAGCATCTGCCGTCCGTCGAGCGTCACGGAATAAGCCGCCCGTCCGCCATCGGTGTGAAGGGTCATCACCAATTGCCCGTCAGGCGATTTTACTTCGATGTCTTGCGCCTGAGCCGTGACACAAGTCATCAGGCAACCGAAAAAGAACAAGATTTTTTTCATAGCTAAGAGCGTGATGGGAAAAAAGAAAGACCTGGGTAAACCTAGGAAAACCTAAGTAAACCCAGGTTTTCCCAGGGGACCCTAATTGTGAATTGAGAATTGTGAATTATGAATTGTCAATCACTTCTTCTCAATATCCTTGAAGTATTTGTAAGTGCCGACTTTGAGTTCGTCGGTGGCAGCCTCGTCGCAAACGATGATGCCGTGCTCGTGCATCTGCAGGGCGCTGATGGTCCACATCTGGCACACACCACCCTCGACAGCAGCCTGCAGGGCGCGTGCCTTGTGGTGACCGTTGACGAGAATCATCACCTCGCGAGCATCCATGACAGTGCCTACACCCACAGTCAGCGCATGCTTAGGCACTTTATTGACATCATTGTCGAAGAAACGGCTGTTGGCGATGATGGTGTCGGTGGTAAGTGTCTTCACACGAGTACGTGAACGGAGTGAAGATCCCGGCTCGTTGAATGCGATGTGACCGTCGGGACCGATTCCGCCGATGAAGAGGTCGATGCCACCAGCTTCGGCAATCATCTCCTCGTAATGACGGCACTCGGCCTGCAGGTCTTCAGCATTGCCGTTGAGGATATGGATATTCTCTTTGGGAATGTCGATATGGTCGAAGAGGTTGCGGGCCATGAACGAGTGGTAACTCTCGGGATGATCTTCAGCGAGGTTGACATACTCGTCCATGTTGAAGGTGATGACATTTTTGAACGACACGCGGCCTTCCTTGTTGGCTTTTACCAGTTCGGCATACATACCTTCGGGAGAAGAACCTGTGGGCAATCCCAGCACAAACGGTTTCTCTGCTGTGGGTTTGGCAGCATTAATACGTTCAATGACATGCTCAGCAGCCCACTTTGACATGTTTTGATAGTCTTTTTCAATAATCAGTCTCATAATGATATGCTTTTATGTTTTGAAATATTTCCTATGTGAAAGATAAAAGACGTCAGTTGGGTTTGTGGTCATGCTTGAAAAAGCGACTTGGACAACATGACGAAAAAACACTGCAAAAGTAATTTATTTTGCGGAAAAATCCGCTTTTCGATTTATTTTTTTCACATGGATAAATAAAAAAACGCCCCGACATCACGTCGAGGCGGTTTCACCTTTGAATGTTTCAGCAGTTCTGTTTATGTAGTATATCTTTTGAAAATCAGTTATTTTAGTATTCCTGTTTTTCTGTTTGCAAAGGTAACGAGAAAATTGATATAAATCAAGAATATGATATTTTTTTGCCCAAAAAACTACGCAAACGTTTACGAAAGAAAGAGGAGAAATCAATGGGTGTAAAAGAGACAATACACCGGTTATCGCTTTTCATTCATGGGATAAAACGGGTATTTTACGGCTGTCATCAGTCGTCCACATTGTCTGGTGACACGAGATAACTTTCACAACAAATGACAACTTTCTTGACAGACTTGTATTTATTTGTGAGATTATCATTACTTTTGCAACGCATATGATATATCTCAACGACCATATCGAAGATTTTGACCTCGAGGAAGCCTTGACACGGCTTTCCCCGCAGCGGCGCGAGCAGGCGTTGCGTTATAAGCATGAACATGGCCGTCGACAATCAGTGGCGGCCTACTTGCTGCTATGTGAAGGACTGCGCGAGGAATACGGTATCACCGAGTCACCCGTCTTCGGTTATCACGAGGGAGGAAAGCCTTTCATCGAAGGGCGGTCCGACATCCATTTCAACCTGAGCCACTGCCGTGAGGCGGCGGTATGCATCATCGCGCCCCACCCTGTCGGCATCGACGTGGAGAGTGTCCGCCGGTTTAAGGAGGATTTGGCGAGATATACCATGAATGAGCATGAGATGGAACAAATACTCAGCAATAAACGACCCGACATCGCCTTCATCCGACTGTGGACCATGAAAGAAGCCCTGCTAAAGATGACCGGCGAGGGCATCCGCAATGACCTGAAAAACATATTGGAAGAGCATACCGACGTGCAATTCCACACCATCGTCTCACCCGATGAGCGGTATGTTTATTCCGTGGCATCCCCAACGGCCCAACTCCGCTGAATTATTTAATAAGGGTATTATGCGAGATTTTGCAGCAATAGATTTTGAAACGGCTAACAATGAGCGCAGCAGTGTTTGTTCCGTGGGTATTGTCATTGTAAGGGGTGGCGA
>CAMJAO010000192.1 GCA_946403615.1 uncultured Prevotellaceae bacterium | reverse complement strand
GGAGAGAACCTTGCCGACCACGGTGGCCTGCAAGTGGCTTACTATGCATTCCTCAACGCGACAAAAGACAATCCGCTGCCCGATATCGACGGTTTCACACCCGCACAACGTTTCTTCCTCGCTTATGCAGGAGTATGGGCTGGGAATATCACTGAGGCCGAGATTCGTAACCGGACCAAGAGCGACCCCCACTCACTCGGCCGTTGGCGCGTAGATGTCGCACTGCCCCATATCGATATGTGGTATGATGCCTTCAATATCAAAGAGGGTGACAAGATGTTCATCCCCAAAGAACAGCGTCTCAGCCTTTGGTAATGTACCTCATCCTAACCCCTCTCTCAGGAGAGGGGCTTTGATACTTCTCAAATGGAGAATAGATAGTCCTCAAATGGAGAACTAATGTCTATACTCCTTTCACCCCTCTATTTCTCCACTCCTTTCACTCCTTAAATAATTACCCGTGCCCTTAAAACTGCCTGACCGCTTGCCGGCCATTGATTTGCTCAAGCATGAGAACATCTTTGTGATGGACGATACCAGAGCGCATTCGCAGGACATTCGTCCGTTGCGGATAGCTATCCTCAATCTCATGCCTTTGAAGGTGACCACCGAGACCGATTTGGTGCGTCTCCTCTCCAACACGCCCCTGCAATTGGAAATATCGTTCATGAAACTGCGTAGCCATACGCCGAAAAACACGCCCATCGAACACATGATGATGTTTTATCGTGACTTCGGTATCATGCGCAACGAGAAATATGACGGTATGATTGTAACTGGTGCGCCTGTTGAGCAACTCGAGTTCGAGCAGGTCGCATATTGGGACGAATTGTCGGAGATTTTCACATGGGCCAGAACCCACGTCACCAGTACGCTCTATATCTGCTGGGCTGCTCAGGCGGGGCTCTATTTACATTACGGCATTCCGAAATATCCCTTACAGAAAAAGATGTTCGGCATCTTCCCGCAAACGAAGGTCGATCCTCTGGTGCCGATTTTCAGAGGGTTTGACGACGTGTTCTATATGCCTCAAAGCCGGCATTCGGAAATCCGGCGTGAGGATATCCTCGCTTGTCCCGAACTGCAACTGCTGGCGGAGTCTGAAGAGAGTGGGGTAGGGATAGTCATGGCTCGTGGTGGCAGGGAAATTTTCATCACGGGGCATCTTGAATATGCGCCCGATACGCTCGACAAAGAATACCGGCGCGATTTGGGAGTGCGCAATGATGTGGAGTTGCCTGTCAATTATTACCGCGACAACAATCCTGACCAAAAACCGCTGGTCACATGGCGCTCACACGCCAATCTATTCTATAACAATTGGATCAACTATTACGTCTATCAGACCACACCGTTCAATATCGATGAGATAGAATAATGTTGTAGTCTTCTTAGAGTTGTTTGTTATTCCTCAAAGCGTCAGTCTGCTCTCCTCCCTTCAAGGTAGGGGATTTAAAAACGATAAGATGAGAACCATAGAACTGCTGGCACCGGCTAAGAATCTTGAGTGCGGCATGGCGGCTATCGACCATGGCGCCGATGCCGTCTATATCGGAGCAGTCCGTTATGGTGCGCGTGCCGCTGCCGGCAATTCTATCGACGACATCACGTCGCTTTGCCAATATGCCCACCGCTATCAGGCGAAGGTGTATGTTACGGTCAATACCCTTTTGCGAACAGACGAACATGAGGATGTGCGACTGTTGTTGAGACAATTGGCCGACGCACAGGTGGATGCCATCCTTGTTCAGGATATGGCAGTCAGGCAGATGGTGCGCGAATGGTGCGAAAAGGGGCTAAAAATGCCCGCTTTGCATGCTTCCACGCAAACCGACAACCGTGATGCCGACAAGGTGCTCCGGCTGGCTGCGATGGGGTTCTCGCGAGTGGTGTTGGCGCGTGAATTGTCGCTCGATGAGATTCGCCATATTCATCAGCAGGTGCCTCAGGTAGAATTAGAGGCGTTTGTCCATGGGGCTTTGTGCGTGAGTTATTCGGGTGCTTGTTATGCCTCGGAATATTGTTTCCAAAGAAGTGCCAATCGGGGCGAATGCGCACAGTTTTGCCGCTTGAAGTTCGATTTACAGGATGCCGACGGCCAATCGTTTGGAGAGCACTATTGGCTGTCACTCAAAGATATGTGCCGTATTGACGACCTTGAGGCGATGATTGATGCCGGGGTCGTGTCTCTGAAAATTGAGGGACGTCTCAAGGATGCTGATTATGTGAAAAATGTAGTTGCGGCTTACAACATACGCCTTAACGAGATTATCAGACGTAGAAAAGGTGAGTTTCGGCGCAGTTCGCTTGGAAGGGTTAAATATACGTTTACACCCGATCTCCGCAAAACATTCAACCGTGGGTATACCGATTATTTTCTGCATGGGCGGACACCCGATATCGCATCGCTTGACACTCCGAAAGCTATTGGCGAATATGTAGGAAAGGTAAAAGAGATTCGTGGACAGTCATTCAATGTGGCGGGCACGGCGCAGTTTGCCAATGGCGACGGCCTTTGCTTCTTCGACGACCTTCGCCAATTAACGGGTTTTCGTATCAATCGGGTCGAGAACAACCGTCTTTTCCCATACAAGATGCCAAAAGGATTGAAACCCGGTATCGCGCTCTATCGCAATGCCGACCAGGCGTTCTCGTCTTTATTGGCTCATGACACCGCGGTCAGAACTATCCCTGTTAAGATGTTTTTTACCGCTACCAATCAAGGATTTGCTTTGGATATAGCCGTAGTGGGCACAGACTGCCAAGCGCGGGCAGAAATCGAATTTGCCCATCAGTCCGCTCAAAAACCTCAACACGACAATATCGTTCGTCAACTGACCAAACTGGGAGGCACCGTTTTTGAGTGTGCTGACATCCATATTCCCGATGACGCCTCGGCATGCTTCATCCCCTCCAGTCTCCTCTCTGACCTCCGTCGCACCGCCATCGAACGCCTCGCCCAAAAACTACAATCGAAGAACTCCGTGCATTACGAGTATTCTGAATCTTCCGTAAGTGGCGATCCCCTCATATCATCACCTCTTTCTGATGATGGGGGGAGGCCCCTCATGCAGTGCCGTCACTGCATCCGTTTTGCTATGGGCTACTGTGTGCGTCGTGGCGGGAAACGGCCCACATGGCATGAGCCTCTCACCCTCGTCATGGGCGACGGCCGTCGGTTTACTTTGCAGTTTGATTGTCAACATTGTCAGATGAATCTATATGCGCAGGTTTAAGTATATTCTTTGTCTGTTGTTGCTGACACTCGCATTCGTATCGTGTCAGCAGTATCGTATCAGCCCTGACACGAGTCTGACCGACAGTCTCAATGTGGTCGATACCGTCGTATTCCGACAACTGCATCACTATGCTCGCAATTACAATTTCCGTGCCAGCACCGACTCCCTGACGCTTACCAATCAGTTGCCTGAGGAGAAGGTGTCGGGATTGCCGGTCGATTCGTTCGAGGTGGAGCGCGACCGTGTGCTCGTGGTGGCTGATATCCGCATCATCAAGGCCGACACAATCGACTCGGTGTGGATTGAACTGGCGCAAGACCAATCGGTGTCAGGATGGGTCAGAGAGAGCGATATGCTGAAAAATGTGACGCCCGACGACCCCGTCTCCCGTTTCATCATGTTCTTTTCCAACCGCCATCATCAGTTCTTCCTCTTTTTGCTCATTATCCTTATTTTAGGATATACCGTCAGCATGATACGTAAACATCAGGCCTATATTGTTCATTTCCGTGATATCGCCACGTTCTATCCCACTTCGTTAGCGGTCATGGTGGCTATTTCTGCTACCATCTATTCTTACATCCAGCAGCATGACCCGGAAATGTGGCGCCATTTCTATTTCCATCCCTTGCTCAACCCGTTGGTCCATCCCTTCCCGTTGGCGCTGTTTTTGGTGTCGGTGTGGTTGATTCTGGTGCTTTTCATCGCTACGGTCGACGACACTTTCCGCCATCTCACGCCGTTGGGGGCGGTAGTTTATTTGTTGGGCCTCTTTGGCGTGTGTGCCTTCAATTATTTGTTATTCTCCACGGTCACCACGTCCGTGCTCGGCTATCTCTTGCTCGTGGCATACATCGCCTTTGCCTTCTACCAGTATATCACACGCATCCGCTCGCCTTATATCTGTGGCAACTGCGGCAAGCAAATCCACCGCAAAGGCCGCTGTCCCCATTGCGGAACAATCAATGAATAATCTTTTCAAAACAATACTGCTATGAAAAAAACTTTCTTCATATTTTTACTGTCCCTATTCCAATTGGCTGGATATGCGGACGGCAGAAAAATTATCGCCCAGTCTGAAGGGAGTATAACCTTTGTCGTTGACGAGAATTTGCCGCCAATGGATTATGAATACCAATACTATGATGGGGATACCCTTGCTAAGATATTGATAGACCATAGTACGGATGACCTTAGAAAGTATCACATCATAACATCAAGTTTTGCAGATGAGAGTCAAATCGTATATATGGGTAGTGATGTCTTTTACAATTGTTTGATAAACGCGTATGCTAACCATCGCTCTGTCACCATCTCACCTGATATGATTTGGCTGCTTATCAGTCAGGGGTTCGCCCGATATGTGAACGCGCATGAAGAACAGATGAGACCACTGTTAGTAAACCATACCGGCAAGAAGACCTTGTATGTGCGGTCATTGACAGACCTGATG
>CAMJAO010000191.1 GCA_946403615.1 uncultured Prevotellaceae bacterium | reverse complement strand
GACGGCATACGGCCCAGCAGAGCCGACACCTCAGAACCTGCCTGAGTGAAACGGAAGATGTTGTCGATGAAGAACAAGATGTCGGCAGCGGCACCATCCTTACCACCATTGTCGCGGAAAGTCTCTGCAACGGTCAGTCCCGAGAGGGCAACCGAGGCACGAGCGCCAGGAGGCTCATTCATCTGTCCATACACCAGCGTGGCTTGGCTCTTCTTCAGTTCTTCGGGGTCAACAAGCGAGAGGTCCCACTTGCCTTCATCCATGGCCTGTTTGAACTTCTCACCATAGCGCACAACACCACTCTCAATCATCTCACGAATGAGGTCGTTACCCTCACGGGTACGCTCACCCACACCAGCGAAGACCGAGAATCCGTTGTGTCCTTTAGCGATATTGTTGATCAACTCCATGATGAGCACCGTCTTTCCCACGCCAGCGCCACCGAAGAGTCCGATTTTACCACCCTTCATGTAAGGCTCGAGCAAGTCGATGACCTTAATACCAGTAGCGAGTACTTCTTTTTGCGTAGAAAGCTCTTCAAACTTAGGAGCCTCTCTGTGGATGGGGTATGCCCCTTCCATGTCGAGTTGTTTCATACCGTCGATAGGCTGTCCGATGACGTTCAGCATTCGGCCTTTAATCTGGTCGCCGGCGGGCATCAGGATAGGGAATCCTGTAGAGACAGCCTCCAGTCCACGTTGCAGTCCGTCGGTATTGTCCATAGCGACGCATCTGACGGTGTCCTCACCGATGTGCTGCTGCACTTCGATAACGAGTTCTCTTCCGTCAGGTCTTACCACTTTTAGCGCATCGTGAATTTTCGGCAGCACTTTCTCAGCATCCAGTCCTTTCGTGTCATAGAACACGTCGATAACGGGACCGATAATCTGTGAAATGTGTCCATTGATTTGTGACATAAGATTTTGTTTTTATTATTAAATTTTGGTTTTCTTTATTTCAAAGGCTAATTATTCTTCATGATTTTGCAAAGATAGCAAATAAATCGGATAGAGAAAAATTTATATTGGAAAAAATGAAATAATCTTTGAGGCGACAAAAAAAGCAAGATAGAATCTATAGAACCATAGGGATGATTGTGGCTATAGGAACTATAGATTCTATCAGGTAAGATTATATGCTCAGTTCATCGAGCACCTTAATGAGTTTCTTGTCGAAAGGTTTGTCGCTTCTGATGGCTTCACTGAGGGGAACATACACCACCTCGTTGTTTCTTACGCCGATCATAACATTTCTCTGTCCTTGCAAAATGGCCTCTATGGCACCCACACCTGTGCGAGAGGCAAGTATGCGGTCGTGAGCCGTGGGCCGCCCGCCACGCTGCAGATGTCCAAGGATAGACACGCGCACATCGAAATTGGGAAATTCTTTTCTCACACGCTCGGCATAATAGAGAGCACCGCACTTGGGGCTTTCCGATACGATGACGATACAACTCTTCTTGGATTTTCTGATACCGCGCTCCATGAATCTCGCCAACTGGTCGACATCGGTAGAGTCTTCAGGGATGATGGCAGCCTCTGCGCCGCAAGCGATGGCACTGTTTTGTGCGAGGAATCCCGCGTCACGCCCCATCACCTCGACAAAGAAGATGCGTTCATGGCTTTGTGCTGTGTCGCGAATCCGATCCACACATTCCATGATGGTATTCATGGTGGTGTCGTAACCGATGGTGGAATCCGTGCCGTAAAGGTCATTGTCGATAGTGCCCGGCATACCGATGCAGCAAACGTCATACTCTTGCGCAAAGTGCATGGCACCCGTGAGCGAACCGTTTCCACCAATAACGATGAGCGCGTCGATACCCCTTTTCACCATGTTCTGATAGGCTTTTTCTTTGCCTTCAGGGGTCATAAACTCTTTACTTCTTGCTGTTTTAAGAATGGTACCGCCATTGAGAATGATACCACTGACGTTCTCGGTTGAGAAAGGTTTGATTTCATCATTGATGAGCCCATCGTAACCGCGATAGATGCCCATAATGTTAAATCCGTTGCTGATGCCAGCCCTTGTGACGGCACGAATGGCCGCGTTCATGCCCGGTGCGTCTCCGCCCGATGTCATGACACCAATCGTTTTAATTTTAGCCATAAATATGATGTTTAGGTTTTGTCTAGGGGAGAGATAGGAGGAACAGGTAAATATGGAGAGACGGGAGGGAAGAGATGGATGCGTATCACCTACAACGAGGCGTGCCAATCAGCGGTGAAATATAGGACAGCGAGTCCGATGACGGCACCGAGAAGGGCTTTCCATCCTACATTACGGAAGAACCAGCCCATACGCACATTCTCCATTTTCATCCATGCTATACCGCTCAGTGAACCGATAAGGAGCGTATTTCCTCCAAGCGCTGTGGCATAAGCAATGATTTTCCAATATTCGCCGTTTTGCGTGAAAGCATCCAAGCAACCTGTTTCAGAGATGTCTTTGAAGGTATGGAAAGAGAAGAAAGTCATGGCCGTGGCGAAATTGTCGAGTACGCAACTGATGCCCCCCGCCAACACGCCGAGAATCCAAGGGCTATGCAACTGTTCTTCATACACGGTGGCAAGCCATTTGATGGCGCCTGTCTCCTGCACTGCACCGATGGCCAGCATAATGCCAACTACAAAGAGTATCATCTGAATGACGCCGTATTGCAGTACACGCGGCACGCGTCGCTGGCTCATCTTATCCACATTCATCAGTTTGCGGTTGAAAATCTCATTGACCACCCACAAAACAGACAACACACAAAGCGCACCGATGAAAGGACTCAACTGCGTGATGCTATGAAAAGAAGGGATAAACCATAAGCCGCCGATGCCTACGAAAAGCATGAGGAAACGCTGCCAAAGATTGAGGTTGGTGTCATCGCCACGATATGGCATGGACCGCCACTCGATGTCAACACGTTCGGGCAGCATACGACCAAGCATATACACAGGTATGACACATGCCACGATACAAGGGATAAGCAGCGAGAAGGAGAAATTGGAGGCAGTGACAGCCCCGACATTCCACAACACAAGTCCTGAAGGAGACCCGATGACAGTAAGCGCACCGCCCGCATTGGCCGCAATAACGATAGCACCACCATAAACCAGCCGGTGTTTGCGGTTAGTCACCAATTCGCGCATGATGACCAGCATCATCACTGTGGTGGTGATATTATCCAGATTGGCAGAGAGCAAAAATGTGCACGCTGTGAGACGCCACAACAACAGTCTGCTGTTTCGTGTCTTTACCCATTTGGTAAGATAGTCGAAACAACCGTTATTGTTGAGGATTTCCACGATAGTCATGGTGGCCAACAGGAAGAGCGCGATCTCTGCAGCCCTTCCAATGTATTTGAGAAACACCTCTTGAGCGATGAACTGCTTGGCATTGAAGGCATCAGGTTGAGCGCCATTGAGAAACGCATCGTATTCCTGCTGATGCCATTGTGCGATGAAGTCGGCTCCCCACCCCACATACAGCATCCATCCTACGGTACCTGCGAAGATAGCGACTGCAGCACGGTTAACATTCGTGATGTTTTCCGTAGAAATCAGCACAAACGCCAACAATAAAATTACCGCTATAATAATAGTCATCATCATAGGCAGATTCCTCGCTTCATGAAGGTTTCAACAGCAAAAGATTTTTGCAAAGATAATGCAAATCACGTTCAAGACAAAATAACGGCTTGATTTTTTTTACAGTTTTTTGTGCTTTGAGCCTTCTTCCATCGCTGAAAGAGGCACACATAACACACTGAACCGTTTCTGTGACATACAGTCTGACACATCAGAGTGAGGGCTTATTCCCACTCAATGGTCGAAGGCGGTTTTGACGAAATGTCGTAACAAACGCGGTTGACGCCTCTTACCTTATTAATAATCTCATTCGATACTTTTGCCATGAAATCATAAGGCAGATGAGCCCAGTCGGCTGTCATGGCATCGGTAGATGTGACTGCACGGAGTGCCACGGGATGCTCATATGTACGCTCATCGCCCATGACACCGACACTTCTGACGGTGCTGAGCAAGATGGCGCCCGCCTGCCAAATCTGGTCATAGAGAGACACCTCAATTTCTCCATCCGTCATTTTAGCAGGCACACCGGCAGCGAGGACACGTCGAGCCTCCTCACCAGACAGTTTCACTTTGTACTCACGGAGCCCTCGGATGTAGATATCGTCAGCATCTTGGAGAATACGCACCTTTTCGGGTGTGATGTCGCCCAAGATACGGACAGCAAGTCCGGGTCCCGGGAAGGGATGACGCGTGATGAGATGTTCAGGCATGCCGAGTTGGCGTCCTACACGGCGCACCTCGTCTTTGAATAGCCATTTAAGGGGTTCGCAGAGCGAAAGGTGCATCTCCTTGGGCAGTCCGCCCACATTATGGTGACTTTTGATAACCTTGCCAGTGATATTGAGCGACTCGATGCGGTCTGGGTAAATAGTACCCTGTGCAAGCCATTTCGCGCCTTCGATTTTCCGAGCCTCAGCATTAAACACCTCGATGAAGTCGCGACCGATGATTTTGCGCTTTTGTTCGGGGTCGGTCACACCTGCGAGATCGGCAAAGAAACGCTCGGAGGCATCCACACCGATGACATTGAGCCCGAGGCCCTCATAGTCGCGCATCACATCGCGGAACTCATTTTTACGCAACATGCCGTGATCGACAAAGATACAAGTGAGGTTGCTGC
>CAMJAO010000190.1 GCA_946403615.1 uncultured Prevotellaceae bacterium | reverse complement strand
TGTTTCGAGTTTCGTCTTCAGCCATCGCGCCAGGGTACGCTTGTCGAGGGTGTGACCATCGTTCATCACGACGAGCATTTTCAGCGCGGTGCCCATGATACGGTGCTCAGAAGGGATGCATACACAGTCTTTCACGCCCTCGAAAGCCATCACCGCGTCTTCCACCTCGGTGGGCGCCACTTTGAACCCTCCGATGTTGATGACATCATCCTCACGTCCGCGCAGGTGAAGTAAGCCGTCACGGTCGATATGACCCATGTCGGAGGTGTAGATGACCCCCTCTTTGAGCACGGATGCCGTGCGTTCGGGGTCGCCGATGTAGCCGGTCATCAAGGTGTCGCCCTTGCAAGCGATAAGTCCTTCACTGGTAATGAAGATTTCCGAATGAGGCATCGGACGGCCCAGACAACCTGCCAGACACTGCCCGCCGTTGAAATCGTAGGTGCAGATGATGCCCGTCTCAGTCGATGCATAAGTGTTATAGAGGCGGCTGTGAGGAAGCAGGCGGCAGAGCGTCTCCATATCAGCCTGCGAGATGGCTGCCGCACCCGTCTCAATGAAATCCATCTTGTCGGCGTAGGTTGCCAGCCGCTGCCCGGCCAGTTGTATCAATATGCGGATGCTTGCCGGCACAAGGAAGGTCGCCATCTTCTCCGCCGGATAGTCGAAAGCATGGAAAAAGGCGTTTATATCCTTGATGCCGTCAACGATGATGAGCGTGGCTCCGAGGTAGATGACAGGATAGATTTTCGACAGGCTGCCGATGTGGTTGAGCGGTCCGTTGACCACAAACACCAAATCATGGGTGAAACCTTGTCCGGCAATGAGGTTCTCCGCGTCGGCGATAATGGCCCGGTGACTCACCATCACCCCTTTCGACCGTCCTGTGGTGCCTGTGGTGTAAAGAATATCGGCTGTGCCGTCGGGGGCGAGGTGTGGCTCCAATTCATTCCTTACCCGGATGAACGCGTCGTCAGGCATGTCCTTTTCCATGGGTGCCGCCACATACCCTGCCCTATGGATGGCAAGATAATCGACGAGGTAGTCAATGGACGATGCGGCACGCAGACACACGATGTTTCTGCCTGCATCACGGGCTAATGTCTCGCGCCAATATGCTGCACGGTGAGTGACTCGCTCATCCAGTTGGCGGTATGAACAAGACTCGTCGCCACAGACCACAGCCGTCTTTTCAGGATAGCGCTCCGCACTTTGTGTCAGATAGTCTTCAAACCTCGTCATCCTTTCTCAGACAGTTTTCTTTCCACCATTTTCACGATATTGTCAAGCGATTTCAGGTTTTTAGGTGTGGCATCGGTCGATTCCAACGTGATGCCATACTCTTCGGATAACATCATCAGAATGGTGGTCACGCCCAACGAGTCCAGTTCGCTGAACAAAAAATCAGAGTCCCAATCCACCAGCGGAAGGGCATCTTCCAACATATTTCTTATTTTTTCTTTCATAAAGTTTCTATGGTCTTTAAGGTCGTTTGAGAGTCATTAAGGCCCTTAAGGTCTTTAACGTCTTTAAGGTCCTTAACGTCCCAATCACCTATCTTTTTTCACCGGATTCGCATAGATGCCGAGGAAGATGTCTTTGAGCACATCGGGCTCATCCACATCATATCTGTTGAGCCGGTCCATATAGTGGACGAAAGCGGATTTTTGTTCGTCGGTATAACGGTCGCGGTATGCGGTCTGCCCGTAGCGCAGGTCATGAGCTATGTAGTTGTTGGGATATAGTTGGTAGGCATTGTTGATACGCTCGTCGAGCAACAGTGCCACCGCACGGTGATACTCATTGTTGGTGCAGTGGTCAAACTGTCTGAGATCGGTCTCGGTCACCTCCTCACAGAGGGTGATGGTCACCCTACCCTTTCGCTGCACGATGCCCGTGATGATGCTGTTGAGGTCTTCGCCGGGTTTTTTGATATATTTCTCCGAACGGCTCTCATACAGTTCGATGGCTTTGAGAATGTCGCAACTCTCCCATTCGTAACTGATGCTCATCGGCACGATATGCAGTTCGCTCAACGCCTTAATCTTATCCTCCGGACGACTCATGCAGAACATCTTGATGATGCCCTGGTCGGTGTGGTCGTTGCCGTCTTTCGTGCGCCCGTTGCGTTGTGCTATCCACACGCTCTGGTGTTTGTCGCGGATGGTATAGCGGATGTAATCGCTCAGATGGCGCGACGACATGTAGAAATCTTTGAGTTTGCCCCCACGTTCCACGCGAAACATTTTGTTGCTTTTGCCGATGTCAGTCACCAGCCCCGGACTCATCAGATTGGCACCAAAGGTGATTTCCGTGGTGTCGCGCCCGCGAACAGCAAAGAGGTATTGCAACAGCGAGGCATCGAGCATGATGTCGCGGTGATTGCTCACAAACAGGTAGTCGGTGTCGGGCCGGAGACGGTCAAAACCATTGAAGGTCAGTTTGTCGATGGACCGTTTCACCACCTGCTCGTTCACAGGCACCATCACTTTCAGTTGGAATTCACGGATGGTACGGAAGGACCGCATCATCTGTTTCACCTCGTTGATGTCGCGACCCGGGAAAATCCATGACGCCAACAACGGGAAAGCGTCGGTTTCGGTGATGCGCTGCATGGCTGCGGGTATTTCCGAGTCATAATAGGGGCGGATGTCTTCAAATTCTGTCATATTATTGAATGTGGTTTGGGGGCAAATGGGGGGATGGGGTTATTGGGCAAATTGTTGATACCACTTCAGAAACTCCCCTTTCCACTGGATGGCTTCAGCGGTGGTTCGCTCGGGTGTGGTGCCGAATCCATGACCGCCGGTGGCGTATTGGATATAGCGGTGAGGTTTATTGTTTGCGGTCAGGGCGCTGTCCATCAGCTCTGAGTTGCGATAGTTGACCACGGGGTCGTCTTTGCAGTTGACCAACAGCACAGGACAATCAATACGGTCGGCATGTCGCTCCATAGACAGCGAGTCGCACATGACAGGGTCGCGCCATCGACGCTCGCCCAACAGTCCGCGACGTGAACGGCGGTGCACACTGGGGTGTGAGAACGTCACCACCGGATAGACGGGCACGATGAAATCGGGTTTCAACTCCTGAGGCAGGTAGGCTGCCGCCGAGAGCACCAGATGTCCGCCGGCCGAAAAGCCCATGGCACCGATAGCGCGATAGTGGTGGCGTATCTGCCGGATGGCATCGCCCAAGGCGTTGAGCGCATCGGGATGCTGATGACCGCGATAGAACCAACGGGTATGGAACGCGAAGGCGGCCCACCCTGCCGTGGGATACTCCAGCACATAGGCGGCGATGCCGTTCTCGGCCAGCCATTTTCCTACTTCCGAGCCTTCGTATTTCTTCGACAGCCAACAATAACTGCCACCGGGGCACACCACCACAGCGACGTCGGTCTTGCTGGCGGGCAGATACTCCGTCAGCCGTTGCGCCTGTGCCGCCATGCTCCACATCAACAGGGGCAACAGTATATGAACAACGTATCTGTGTCGCGTTTTATTGTGGATTTTCGCGGTCATAAGCGTTGATTTTATTGGTTATCACATCTTGTCCCACAATGGCTTCCACGGTGTTGATAGCCGTGAGCGGCACCCCGCAGAAACCATGCAGGTTGACGCACTGGCCTGTCATCAGCAGATTGCGCGCCTTGGTATAGACGGGTACCTGACTCTCGGCGATATTCACCGCGTCTTTATGCAGACCGTAGAGGGCACCGTCGGGCTCGTTGTAGAAATCGCGTATGGTAAGGGGCGATGAGGCAAACACATGGCCGATGGTGTCGCGGAAACCGGGGTAGAGCCGTTCCATCACGTCGAGCACACATTCTATGCGCCCTGCCTTCCACTGTTCATAATCGGCTCCGCGGCGACCGGTCTGCGTCTCTTCCCAGGGCCGGCACACCTCGTAGGGCATGATGCTGTTGATGATCATCTTCGTGGCATAAGGCCCTTGTTCACGCTCCGACGGGGTCATATAGAGGAATCCGCGGGGCCAGTCATGCTCATCGTATTGGTCGTAATGCCACACCATGCCGTAATCAGCCTGGTAATAGCATGTGTGGTTGATGAAGGGGAAGGTGCCGGGTTTGAACACTACATAGACGCAGAACGACGAGTAACTGTTGGGCGCCTCGTTGATGCGTTGGCGGTAGGCTTTGGGGAAGATTTTGCTGTCGGTCAGTTGCAACATCGCTTTCGGATGGATGGCCGCGATGTAATGGTCGGCTGTGAATCGCCGCCCGTTTCGGGTGACCACACCGCTCACCTCGCGCCGCTGTTCGTCGATGTCGATACGGGCTACCGGGTCGCCGGATACAATCTCGCCCCCGCCGTCAGTGATGATGCGCGCTAACGCCTCTGCCATCTGCTGACTGTTGCCGGTAAATCGCGAGGCGCCATTGATATACAGCACATTGATGAGCGCATGGATGAAACCCGGTGTGTGACCCGCATATCCGCCGAACATCGGGTTCATGTATGAGATGACATCGCGCAGTTTGGGGTCCTGCAGGTAATGGTTGACTATCTCGTCGGCGGGCATGAGGAATTGCTCGTCGTGGGTATAGACGTGGGCGTTGCCGGTACGCAGGTAGAAGAAATCTATCTCATCGACCAGGGCGTACAGAGCATCGACATATTGGCGTATGCCCTCGGCCTCGTGGGGAAACTCCTGCTGGAAATAGCGTATGAACGCCTCTTTCCC
>CAMJAO010000189.1 GCA_946403615.1 uncultured Prevotellaceae bacterium | reverse complement strand
ATTTTGTAACATCCTAAGAATACCTTTGTAGCGGTATCAACAAATATCTGATCATTTATGGAAAAAGAAAAAGCTGAAAAAATCATTAGTATAGTTAATTGGGTGAGATTAATCATTATCATATTGTTTGTCACATTTGTCATTGTAGGGTTATCTTAATAACAACAAAAAAGGGTGTCAGTTATGTGTTAACAGATTTTTTTTGTATTTTTGCATCAACAATAACTGACGACCATGGATCAAGAAGTCCTCTCCCAATTATTACCCGTCGGCACCATATTGGAGAACCGCTATCGCATAGACCGGTATCTCTCCTCAGGCGGCTTCGGTAATACTTATCTGGCCCGTGACACCAAACTAGACTGTATCGTAGCCATCAAAGAGTTTTTTCTCAAAGAGCATTCATCGCGTTGTGCCGACGGTCGCACGGTGCAGAACACCACACCAACAAGCCGCAAACTATTTCACGATTACCAAGAAAAATTCGTGACCGAGGCGAAACGCATCACACAACTGCACAGCGACCATATCGTGCGTGTCATTGACCTGTTTGATGACAACGGCACATCGTACTATGTGATGGATTTCCTCGATGGTATGTCGCTCAAGGAACATCTTAAAATCCATGGGCCTATGTCAGAGTCGGTAGCTCGCAACATCGCCCTTCAACTGACCGAGGCCCTCGAAGCAGTGCATACCGCCGGCTTTTACCATCTTGACATCAAGCCCAATAATGTGATGCTGACCACCTCAGGCAAAGCTGTGCTGGTAGATTTCGGCGCTTCAAAACAAATGAGCACAGACGGGGGAGCCACCAAACACAGCATGATGGTACATACGCCCGGCTATGCCCCTCCGGAACAGACAGACCAACGTGCCGACCGCATCGGTCCGTGGACAGATTTTTTCGCCCTTGGCGCCACGCTCTATGCCATGCTTACGGCAACGACACCTCCATCCGTCTCTTACATCAACGACGAAGGAGCAAACGCTTTCACTTTCCCACAACATGTGAGCATGTATTTGCGCAACGCCGTTATCAACATGATGCAACCCGGAACAAAGAAACGGCCGCAAAACGCAGTAGAAGTGAAACGCCTGTTGACCGCAGACAATCAGCGAACAGGAGGCACAAATACTCACTCAGGTTATTCTGACGCCAACGAATCAACCATAGGCTATCAACAAACAAGATACACTACACAGTATCAGCAGCCACCCACAAGAAATGAGGCCATAAGAGTACAACCCAAGCCTAAAAGGCGTACTTGGATATGGCCTTTAGTCGGTGTTATCATCCTGCTCATCATCATATCGACCATCCATGTGTTGAGTTATAGAGACGACATGGACAAAGTCGTCGATTCCATATCCCATACCGAAGAATCAACAATTGAAAATGCGGATCCTGTCATTTCTGGTATGGAATCTCTGAAAGAACTGACTGACTTAGCAAAGAACAACGGCAACGGGTGGACCGAAGCAGAATGGAAAGAAGCGCTCAAAGTGGCTACGATAGCCATAATACCCATGATAGAAGAATCATATAAGTTTGAAGAGAAATGTAAAAACAGCAACTCGGATGACCCTCAAGTATTGTCTGCCTTACAAGAAGAAGCAAATAATTTCGAAAAGAAATATAAGGATTTAGAAAAACAGTTTACAGAGTTTAGAAAAACTGCCGAATCATATGCCATTGGAGACAGTCTGATGAGTGATGACACATATGCTCAAGAACTGTACGAAGAACTGGGAATTTCAGAATTTATGGCCGATGAATGAGAGACAACTGCATATCATTATCAGACTTTAATTCGACACAGGATGAAGAACAGATACTGATGAATATGCAAAAAAAAGGCCGTCGTTTTTGTGTATTAAATAAAAAATATATACATTTGCAAAAGAATAGTCACAAATTATTGAATCACCAAAAATAGAATACGAATATGAAGAAATTGTTGTTAGGGCTGCTGCTTATGTTTAGCACCGGCCTGTTCGCACAAAATGCGGATTTGAAAGATCTTATTCAGAAAGCCAAGACCCAAGGCGCCACATGGACCGAGGCACAGTGGAAAGACGCCATGAAAAAGGCTACCAAAGCCATGTCTCCAATGATGAAAGAATTCTCCGAGCTCACAAAAAAAGCAAAAAAAGCCGAAGAAGATGGTGACGAGGAGGCCATAGCAAAACTCATGCAAGAAATTGAGAATATCGATGCGAAATATAAAGAGGTGGATACACTGTTAGAAGAGTTTGACGCTATTTGCGAAAGTAATGCGATAGCAAAAAAACTCAGTGCTGACGATGTTTTCCAAGACGAAATGTTGAAAGAACTGGGTTTGGAAGACCTGCAATCGCTCGACATTATCAACAAAGAACTGTCAGACGATGACGATGATAATGACGTAACAGAAACAGAAACGGCAGCACCCGTCAGCGAAGGTTCACCTGAACTGGCCAAACTGATTGAGAAAGCCAAGGCAGAAGGCGGCACATGGAATGAGGAACAGTGGAAGAAAGCATTCCGTGAAACTATCGGTTACATGACACCCATGATGAAAGAGATTTCCGCCCTGAGTAAAAAGGCTGAGGCACTGGGCGACAAAGAAGATGTGGCAGCGATGTTAAAATTCCAGAAAGAGGCAGAAGCCATTCAGGTTAAATTTGGCGGTGTGGCAGAGCAAATCGAGGAGTTTGGCAAGGTAGCCGAGTCATTTGAAATTGGTAAGAAGCTGTCAAATGACGATGAGTTTGAAAAAGAACTCTTCAAAGAATTTGGCCTTGATGAATTGATGGGTGGTGACAAATAAGCATGAGCAGGGCTTTACCGATAATCCTTCTTTCATTCACATATTGCGTGCTGACGGGATGCTCGAAAGCAGACCCGACAGCGGAAGCGCAACAAACCACCGTGCAGCGGGTCGATGCCAATATCGACTCGCTGCGCATTGTGGTGGAACAGGCTCGCCAGGAAGGAAAGAAATGGAAGACGGACCGGTGGCGGCAAACCTTCGAACGGTTTGACACCGCTGACGCCCCCATAGCCGCGCAATTAGACAACATCCGAGCCTTAGCCCTCACCCCACCCTATCAGCCCGACACCATCAAAGCACGACTGGATGAACTGGCAGAAAAAAGGGTAGAAATAGGAAAGTTAAAAAACGAGCTGACCGAAATAGCTAAAAAGACGAAAAACGGCAAGGCGGTCATCGCTCCACCCGCCTCCGCCACCACAGAAGGGGCAAAAACATCAAAAGGTAAATAACAGCCACATGCCATGCTGACAGGGTGATGCCATCGACATGGCTGCCCGGCAGTGAGGCAATCCATGAAAGCACATTATTTTGCCATCCCACGACGAGAGAAAGCACTCCTGCCAACCACAATTGAGCAGCCGGCCATACGGAAGCGACCATCAACAACACCGTGAGCATCAGAATCGCATACGCCAACGGTATCACCACAAAATTAGTCAAAAGGAAATAAACAGAGAACCGCCCGAAATAAAACATCGTGAGCGGTGCAGTTCCTAATTGTGCGCAGACCGACACAGCCACCATAGCCCATGCCCAGCGCAAGGGCCGCACATTGCCCCACCCCACGCAATCGAGCACCCGCTCGGGCACCAAACCGAACAGCAGACGGTAAAACAACAGAATAGACAGCACTGCCATGAAAGACAACTGGAACCCCACATCATAAAGGTTGAGCGGATGAGCCGCCAGCATAATGACAGCCGTAAAAGCCAACGCATTGAGTGACATACGATCGCGCCCCAAAAGCGAAGCCAACGAATAGATGGTGAGCATGACGGCCGCGCGGGTGACCGACGGCGACAGACCTGTGAGGAAAGCATACGCCCAAATGCCAAGGATAAGTACCGTCTCGCGCAGCAGACGCCAGCGGCGATATCCCACCAGCACCACCATAAGCATATAGATTATGCCGATATGCAATCCTGACAATGCCAACACATGCGAGGCGCCGCTGACGGAATAGAGGTCGCGCAGATGCCCCGTCAATCGCGATTTGTCGCCGAGGGTCATCGCCATAGCCACCGCCAACTCATCCTCGTGCATACCCAGTTGTGAATACTTGTCGATGAGATGCTGTCGATATGTCAGTGCAGCGATTCTTGTGCGCTCAAGCAGGCTGAGCGAGGTCATATTAACCTCTGCCTTACGCCAGTTGCGGTAATAGATGAAAGAGGTGGCAGAAAAACCGTGACATTTCAGATAGAGCGGGTAATTGAAATTCGTATCGCCAAACCTTTTCGGCTGTTCAAAACGCGACACAGCCAAGATACCATCACCCAGATGGAGGCGCTGATAACGGTGGCCGACGGTGTCGCGCAACAGCGAAGCTTTCACACTCTGTCCTTGTAAGGGACCGCTCACCATGCGCAAGTCCATCTGCATCACCTTGCCCCGCTGGCGCGGTTCGCTCATGATGACCGCCTCGTAAGCATGCTCATCATCGGGTAAGACGTCAGGGAAATGTGACATCTGTCGCGCAAGCAAGTATGCGCCCAACGAGAAAAACGCCATGAGGATGACAATGCTCTGCCACAACACCTTCCGCCACAGCAACAAGGCACTCAACACCATAGCCGCGAGGACATACAGCCATAAGGACACCGGCACCGCATGACAACACTCGTATGCGGTGAAGATGCCCATAGCCATCGCTCCAGCGACGAAGACCAACG
>CAMJAO010000188.1 GCA_946403615.1 uncultured Prevotellaceae bacterium | reverse complement strand
ACGAGCTACGATGTTGACACCTGTCTGCTCGTCAGCATTGTCGCCTTTGATATTTTTAAGAGCATCGAGCGCACGGATATAGGTGACACCGCCACCAGCCACGACACCTTCCTCGATGGCAGCGCGTGTGGCACAAAGAGCATCATCTATGCGGTCTTTCTTCTCTTTCATCTCCACCTCACTGTTGGCACCGACATAAAGCACGGCAACGCCACCAGAAAGTTTTGCGAGACGCTCCTGGAGTTTCTCTTTGTCATAGCTGCTGGTCGTGTTGGCGATCTCATTCTTAATGGAAGCCACACGGTCGGCGATAGCCTGTTTCTGACCAGCACCGTCGACGATGGTGGTGTTGTCTTTAGAGATGGTCACCTTCTCGCAAGTACCCAGCATTTCCATGGTAGCCTGCTCAAGTTTCAGTCCTTTCTCCTCGCTGATGACAGTACCACCTGTAAGCACAGCGATATCTTCGAGCATAGCCTTACGACGGTCGCCGAATCCTGGAGCCTTGACAGCACAAATCTTCAAATTGGTGCGCAAGCGGTTGACAACCAGTGTGGTGAGAGCCTCAGAATCAACATCCTCTGCGATGACGAGCAACGGACGGCCAGTCTCAGCAGCAGGCTGCAGGATGGGGAGGAATTCTTTGATGTTGGAGATTTTCTTGTCATAAATAAGGATATAAGGATTATCCATGACACACTCCATCTTGTCGGGATCTGTCACAAAATATCCGCTGAGATATCCACGGTCGAACTGCATACCTTCCACAACATCGATATGTGTGTCACGGCTCTTGCTCTCCTCGATGGAGATAACACCATCCTTAGAGACCTTGCGCATAGCATCGGCCAGCAGTTTTCCGATTTCGGGATCGTTGTTGGCACTGACTGTAGCCACCTGTTCGATCTTGTCATAATTGTCGCCGACTTTTTCTGCCTTCTCAGCAATGAAATCAACAACGGCTTTCACAGCCTTGTCAATACCACGTTTGAGGTCCATGGGATTAGCACCGGCAGTGACGTTTTTCAGTCCCTCATTGACGATAGCCTGTGCGAGGATTGTTGCAGTAGTCGTACCATCACCAGCATCGTCGCCAGTTTTCGATGCCACGCTCTTGACGAGTTGAGCACCAGTGTTTTCGAAGCGGTCTTCGAGTTCAATTTCCTTAGCCACGGTGACACCATCTTTTGTAATCTGGGGAGCACCGAATTTCTTTTCGAGCACGACATTACGTCCTTTCGGACCGAGCGTAACCTTTACAGCGTTAGCCAACTGATCGACACCCTGCTTGAGCAGGTCGCGTGCTTCAATATTGAATTTAATATCTTTTGCCATGATTCTTTATGGGTTTTGTTTTGGGGGATGATGGTTTAGAATTTTAAACCATGGTGGAAGAGGATTGAGAATTAGCGGTTTAGGGTGTAAACTAACTTCATAACCACGTTCCTTGGGTTTAGGAATCTAAACTGAGAGTTATAGAGAAATAGAGATTTAGAACGTATTATTCGATGACTGCGAGCACGTCGCTCTGACGCATAATGAGGTATTTTTCGCCATCAAGTTCGATTTCCGTCCCGGCATATTTGCCATAGAGCACGACATCGCCCTCTTTGAGGACCATCTGCTCATCTTTCGTACCGTTTCCGGCAGCAATAATTTTTCCACGTAATGGTTTTTCTTTTGCGGTGTCAGGGATGATAATTCCTCCGACTTTCTCTTCAGCCGGTGCAGGAAGCACGAGCACGCGGTCTGCTAAAGGTTTGATGTTCATTTTGTTATGTTTTTTAGAATGATTAAAATCGATGTTACATCCGTTTTTATAGCGAAAAGTGTGCCAAAAATGTCTTACTGACGGTTTGTCAGTCATAATCGTGACATTTTTGGCACATATGACGTATACGCCTAAGGCGCGAAGACAGAGCCTTCACCTACGAGAAGATTTGAGTTTAGTCTTTAAGATATTCTTCGAGCACAGGCACCTGACCAGTTATGTGACGGTTTGCGGCATAATAATTGACGAGTTGCCAAAGCACTTTTTTCTTACCGTTATCGTCGAGTTCTTTCACTTTGTGGGTAAGGCAATAATCAACACATGCTGCGATATAAGCGGTTAGATAATGCTGTGATTCTCCCTCGCCTTTCAGCACATCAGTAATAGGCGATTCGATGACGATGTTAATATCGGGTGAACCGACCGACCATGTGAGGATATAGGTGGTGATTTGCGGAATCTGCGGGTCGTCGAGTGGATTATCGAGCAAATAGCGTGCGCATGCCGATGCCTCATGGTTATGATAGTGGCAACCTTCAGCTGTAGCGAGCTCCTCGAGATTAAACTTATTTTCGGCCTTTTTCTTCAGTTCGCTGATTCTTCCTTCGAGTTTATTCGCATTATCGGCATCACCACCATCCTGATAATAACGTTTCAGGTATTCGAGTTCTTCAAGATATTTATCAGACAATTCGCCCTGAGTTTCTTTCATGATATCAAGCGCGCGCAATTCATATTTCGCCGCATCGCCCATTTTCCCGTTCGCCCATGAATATTCGGCGCAATGCATGAGAATCGTGGCCATGTCATCATCATTGACGAGGAGTTTTTCATATACGCCAAGCGCTTTCAGACCGTTTTGCAAAGCCTCTTTGTTCTTGCCGGCACTAGCCTGATAGAGCGAGAGATTGTCAAGGAATATGGCATACATATTGTCATGGTCGCTGACATGCTGTCCCCAGAGATCTACCGTTTTTTGCGTAGTTTCGACAGCCTTGTCAACCTGGTCATTGCGGAAATAGATTTTAGACAGGAATCCGAGACATTTGATATACTCAGCATCGCCCTCGCCTTTCATCTGTTTCAGGATTTCTGTTTGGCGAAGTTTGAGTTGCAACGCATTATCGAATTGTTTTTCGCCATACATCACCAATGCCATAGAATCAAGTTTATTACAATACTCCTCATTGAGCATATCGGGTGTGATATTGGAGGTATTTTGGGCATGAATGCCGACAGCCCAAAACAGGGCGATGATGATAATTGAGAGGTTTTTCATAATGTTAATAGTAAAGGAGTTATTAGATAAGGAGAGGTAAGCTGTATAAATATTGGAGTATCATTACCAATTCATGAGTTGGCGGAGATACGGGATGAGTTCCTCAGCCATGGCGGCATGATGTGCGGCATTGGGATGCCCCTGACTACCCATGCCGATAGATTTATCAGCCTCTTGAAACTCAAACCGATAGAAGAGCGAGTCGCCATTCTCGCGGAAGTAGTCAATGACCGTCTCTTGTGCATAGCGCAAATCTTCTCTTCTTTTGGTCGTGAGCATCGGTCCGGAGAGCAGCACAATTTTGGCGTCGGAATACTGTTCTCTCACCATGTTCAGAAAACGTTTATAGCCTTCAATCAGTCCTGAGAGCGTGTATTTGCCAGTAGTATCGTTTGTGCCGAGCGCCACACACACCACATCGGGGCAATAACGTGAGAAATCCCACAACTCGCCCTTCTTCACATACATGGTATGGGGGTAGATTTTGGGCATGAGTTCGTCAGGTATCTTTCCCATGTAATTACGGTAGAAACCTATGCCCGACCTAGCCACCACATGATATTGTGCATTGAGCGCCTTAGCTGTGAGATAAGCGTATGTGAGGCAGAAATTTTGCAAGCGGTAATAAAACGACTTCTCGTTTCCGTTACCCTCAATGCCATAACCGCAAGTGATGGAATTGCCTATAAACTCTATCTTACGTTCAGGCAAAACCGGTTTGTCCATCAATGTGCACCCGTCGTCGAGATAAAGTCCATAAAAAACAGGTTTTTTGGCATGTCCCTCAATGGCATAAGTGATGGTCAACTGGTGGTCACGGTTGGGTAGATCTGTGGCAAGCGTCATCACCTCCTCTTCTTTTCCGCTCTCGATTTTGAATGAAGGTCGGTCGTCGATATTGATGATATAGAAACCACTCCCGGGATTGGTCTTCATACTGACCGATGTACCAGAGAACACGGCTTGAATCTGCACACCTGGGTATGTCCATGCCACAGCGCCTTCTACCTGGTCATAACTAACCCTTCCCATGTAGGTGAAACGCTGGTCATCAGCTGGTATGAAGACCGATGCGACTGTGCGGCAAACGCACAGCGACATCAGGCATAGCGATATGATAATTATTTTTTTCATGTCGGAAACAAACAAACCGTTCTTTTAGGCCGGAATCAATAGAACCCCTTGTCTTTGGCCTGCATGACCGTCAGATTCTGGATGGTTGATTTTTGCTGCGGCGCATTGAGCACGACCGGATGACGAGTCCATTCACTCGACATCCATTCTGCGAGTTGGTCCATCCATACCACAGCACTCTTCATCGTCGGGTGCAATCCGTCACGCGCCCGGTCCATGACCATATCACGACTGTCGAAGAAGCGGTCGCCTCCAACCAATGAGATAATCTGGTCATTATATCCATTATCAATCCACCGTTTGATGGCTTTGGGGTTATCTTTCGTGTAACTGGGCGGTCCTATCCACACGAATGGCAGGTCACCTACCCTATCAAGCACTTTGTTAACATTCCGTGTGACCGTATTCATGTCCTTGATGGTCAGCTCGTTGCTACCCATGCAGAGGATGATGAATGTGGGATTGTATTCTTTGATGTAATGGTCTAATGTAGCCGAGAGTCCCCAACTGTAAGATGACGAGCCATACCATGTGACGGTATATAGTTC
>CAMJAO010000187.1 GCA_946403615.1 uncultured Prevotellaceae bacterium | reverse complement strand
GTGAATGCGTTTTTCTGGTCACCGGGGAATCCGCCTGGGAAATCTTTACGAACATGCCCGTCAGTCACCTCTTTTGTGCCGTTCATCAAGATTTCCGTGCCATAATAGAGTTGCGGAGTACGGTTGATGGTGAGCAGCAATGCCAATGCCTGTTTCAGTGCCAAAGTGTCCTTTCCGTTGCCAAGGAAACGGTCGGTATCGTGGTTCTCGATAAACGCCATGACACTCGACGGGTCTTCATAGAGATAATCATAGACCAGACTGTTGTAGATGCGGTTATAGCCGTTCCACCAAGCGTCGGTCTCCTCATGTTTTGCCTGATTGAGTTTGTCAAAGAAACTGAAGTCCATCACCGTCTTCAGATAACTGTCCTGGTCGGACAGCCGCGACCCTTTCTGCCATGCGGCGGTATAAGCAGGTTCTGTGACCCACGTCTCGCCCACGGTATTAAAATTGGGATATTCAGCGTCAAGTTCTTTCATCCATTTAGCCATGCCCTCACGGTCAGCATAAGGATAGGTATCCATGCGGATGCCGTCAATGCCCACTGTCTCAATCCACCATTTGCTGTTTTGGATGAGATAGGTCATCACATGCGGGTTTTTCTGGTTGAGGTCGGGCATGGTCGGCACGAACCATCCTTCGACAGTCTCGCTCATGTCCACTTTCGAGGCATAGGGGTCCATCACAGGGGTAAGTTTATACGAAGTCTGCAGGAAACGGTCATTGGTCTTTCCCTCAGGGTTTCCCTCCAGCCATCCAGGCAGATTGAACCAGTCTTTTGAAGGCATGTTCGCCACCCAGGGATGTTCAAATCCGCAATGGTTGAAAATCATGTCCATCACCACTTTCAACCCGTGCTGGTGTGCCTCTTTGACCAATTGGCGGTATTCCTCATTGGTGCCGAAGCGCGGATCCACACGGTAATAGTCGGTGGTGGCATAGCCATGGTAAGTGCTATATCCCGCCTCATTGTCGGGTGAGTCGTTCTCCAACACGGGGGTAAACCACAGGGCTGTCACTCCCAGTTCATTGAAATAACTGAGGTGCTGGCGTATGCCCTCAAGGTCGCCTCCATGACGGAGCGAAGGCTGGGAGCGGTCCACACGGTAGTTGCGCATACCTTTGACAGGATCATTGTCGCGTCCGCTGGCAAAACGGTCGGGCATGAGCATATAGAGCACGTCGGCATTGGAGAAACCGGTATGCGCGTCGCCGCTCATCTCACGTTTCAAAAGGGGATACACCACTTTTTTCGTTTGTTTGCCACTCTTAAACGTCAGCGTCATATTGCCCGGTTGGGCGCCACTGAGATTGAGATAGACCAACAGATAATCGGGTGAATCGAGCCTGACGAGGCTGTCGATGGTCACCCCCGCATAATCAGTGCTTACCTCCGCATTACGGATATCTTTGCCATAGACCATCAGTTGGAGTGAGGGATTCTTCATCCCGACAAACCAGTTGGCGGGTTCGATGCGGTCAACCTTCACAGCAGCGTTCATCATCACATTCATGCTTGTGAGTAAAGATAAAAGAATAAAAAAGCGTTTCATCTTATGGAGAATTATAGGTTTATCATTTTATTGAGACGACAGGGACTTGTCACTTTTTTAGCACCATCGCTGTTTGTCCTGCCACTTCCACCTGTTCGGTGCAAACCTCGCCCAGTCCGTTCTCGTCGATGACGCCATCACGGCATACAACGGTGAAGGGCTCTTCAAGAATATCAACCTTTTGGGCATCTTTGTTGAAATTGAGTATCACGATGATGTCTTCCCACGCATCACCACCGGCATGACCACCCAGATGGAAGGTGATGACACCTTTAGGAGCCACGAAGAACTCCAGATGCTTACGCACGAGGTCGGCATCGCCCAATCGGAAAGCGGGATGGTTTTTCCTCAAGGCTATCAGTTTCTTATAATACTCAAAGACCTGCGGATAACGGTTGAGATTGCCCCAATCAAGGTGGTTGACAGAATCGGGCGACTCAAAACTGTTGTGCACCCCTTTCTTGTCGCGCAACATCTCCTCACCACTGAGCATGAACGGCACGCCCTGTGAAAGCATCACAGCCGTCTGAGCCAGAAGATCGAGGCGAATCAACTCGTCGGTCTTGATACCGGGGATACTGGAACGCAAGCGGTCGGTCAGACACATGTCGTCATGACAACTCACATAACTGATCATCTGCGTGGGTTGCAGCGCCCACGGCTCTTTGGTGTAGTTCACAAGCGAGTAGTCCACCTGAGGATGGTCAATCATGCCTGTAATACCCGCTTTGACGCTCTCCTCATCGCCGAATATTCCTGCGAGCAACGCACCTTGGGTGTCGTCGCTAAAAGGTCCGCGCAGCGCATCACGAATCTCGTCAGAGAAGGCTGCGATACGCGGCAATTGCGTTATGTGAGCCTTGACGGCGAGTTGCTCTGCAGGCAGTGCGCAAGCACCCGCGCTCCACCCTTCGCCATAGATGAAGATGGAGGGGTCTATCTCGTCAACAGCCTTACGGATGGCGTTCATCGTGGGGATGTCGTGCACACCCATCAGGTCGAAACGGAAACCGTCGATATGATACTCATTAATCCAGTATTTGACTGATTCTATCATGAACTTCCTCATCATCGGTTGTTCGGAAGCTGTCTCATTGCCGCAACCCGAACCGTTGGAGTATTTACCCTGCTCCTTCCTGTAATAATAGTCAGGATAGGTACGCTGGAAATTACTGTGGTCGATGTCATAAGTATGGTTATAGACCACATCGAGGATGACACGAATGCCTGCCTTGTGCAACGCCTGCACCATCTGCTTGAACTCACGGATGCGGGTGGCGGGAGTGTACGGGTCAGTGGAGTAACTGCCCTCCGGCACATTGTAGTTGACAGGGTCGTAGCCCCAGTTGTACTGCGGTTGGTCAAGACGTGTCTCATCCACCGAGCCATAATCGTATGAGGGCAGAATATGGATGGCGTTGACACCGAGTTCCTTCAAATGACGGATGGCTTTCTCCTCGGTCAGAGCAAGGTATTTGCCACGATGCTCAGGTATGATGCCCGATGAGGGGTCGATGGAGAAGTCGCGATGATGCATCTCGTAGATGACGAGGTCGGCGGGCGATTTCACCTGTGGTCTGCGGTCTGACTCCCATCCGTCAGGATTGGTCTCTTTCATGTCGAGAATCACACCGTTTTGACCATTTACCGTGACGGCTTTGGCAAACACACCCGGCGACACGTTATCATCAACGAAGAAGCGGTATGCGAAATGATTCAAATCACCATTCACTTTGGCACTCCAAATACCATCATTTCCGAGCTTCATCTTCTGTTTGAAACGTTTTGGAGGCACACGCTTCATCTTACCTTTCGGTGAGGCCATGGCATGCCATTCCACCACAACATTCTTGGCGTTTTTGGGTGCAAACAGTTTAAACACGGTCTGCTGCGGGGTGTATGTCACCTCGTCGAAATGAAAATCTTGGGCTAAAGCGCCTTGAGGCAATAAGGCCATGACAAACAGTATAAAAAAACTACATATTCTGGTAATCATACGCTTGGAAATATTAAGTGAAAGTTAGGACATTGTTTTTCAAACCACCCCAACCCCTCCTTTGGAAAAGGAGGGGAAGGCTGACGCCCTGGAGATGTAATGAAATGTGAGAACTATGGGTTATCATCATGTGACAGCTTTGATTATTCAGCATACCTATAATAATTTAAATTAACAACCATTCATATGCAAAGGCGTTAGCCCTCCCCTCCTTTTCCAAAGGAGGGGACAGGGGTGGTTTGTGAAACAAGGTTCGACCTATTTTCACAAAAATCCTCGATAGCATGAATAATGGCTTGCATATCATTTCTGACGATATAATTTTCAAATCTCATGACAGTTATTCCGTTCTCTTTCAAAAACAAAGTCCTCTTTTCGTCATAATCAAATGCTTCCTCAGACCTGTGCGCCTCACCGTCCAATTCTATGCACAATCTGACTGATGGACAATAGAAATCCAAAACGTATGCGCCCATTCCATGTTGACGACGAAATTTCAACCCACTTACTTGACTGTTTTTTAAGGCGTTCCACAACATAACCTCCTCCTGGTGTAAGATGATTTCGAAGGTCTTTTCGAATCTTCTTTTGTGATTTTGGATTGGATTTGGCTGTTGAGTACATCTATAATACAAAGCTAAAAATAGGTTAGGACATTGTTTTTCAAACCACCCCAACCCCTCCTTTGGAAAAGGAGGGGAAGGCTGACGCCCTTGGGATTCTTCTTTCGAAATACCCCCTTGGAGGGGAAGGCTGACCCTTGAGAAACAGATAATCCTGATGGGAAATTATTTCGCAAAGAGGCTGACGGCAAAGCCGCCACCAGGAGCCTCGGTCAGTTTGAGGGTGTCGCCTTTCTTGACGGTACGCTTGGTAATGGTGTATGCCTGGGGATTGCTCTCATAATGAGCGTCCTTGGCATCGGCATAGATGGTGCACTCGTATTTGCGTCCCTTGTCGAGGAAATCGAGTTTTACCACTGCCGTGTGGCCGTTCTCGTCGCATTTGCCGCCGATGAACCAGTTGTCCGTACCCTTCGCCTTACGCGCTACGGTGATGTAATCGCCCGGTTCCGCCTCAAGATAGCGAGAGTCATCCCAATCGACCGCCACGTCGCGGATAAACTGGAAGGCGTCGTCGAAGCGCTCGTAGTTCTCGGGCAGGTCGGCGGCCATTTGCAGCGGG